>JANXVQ010000355.1 GCA_025351545.1 Spirosoma sp. | reverse complement strand
CGCTGGGTGTAACCAACTCCACCTCGCCACCAGCATAGAGTTTTCCGGGTACAGGATTCTCGAAATTTACTAACCGAAACACACCTAAACCCTTGGATTTAATATCCATCCGTCCATCGGGGTAGCGCTTGTGTAGCGCAGTAAGATGCATTTCGGTGCCAAAACCGGGTAATTTATTATTAATGAACGCTGGAATACCAAAAGTCTGCTCATTTTCCAAACACTCATCGATAAGTTGACGATAACGGGGCTCGAAAATATGTAGATTCAAATCCTCTCCAGGATAGACAATCAGGTTGAGCGGGAACAGAGAAAGTGTCTTTTCCATAACATTGAAAAGGTACGATTTTTTAGTTAAAAAGCGCATCTGATTCCACAAAACGGACCTTTCTTGCCCGCGCTTCGGCATAAATTGAATCGGCGAGATGGCCCAGTCCGGTAACATCTGACATGCAATCGGTCACGACCACTACTTTAGGGACCAGCTCCGGCGCAAAGTCCAGAATTTGTTTGAGGCTGTTGGCGACACAGTGTGATTTTGCTTCGCCCATCAGGTATATAGTGTCGAAACGGGCTAAATCGGCAATCAGGTCTGTATTGAGTTGCGTTGCGGGAACAGACAGGTCTGGGACCTGTGCCCGAAAAACACCGAAGTGTTCAGATAAAGGATACAATCCTTTTTGCACAGCTACATAATCTGTATCACACTGGCACGCCCAATCCTTGAGCGCACTCAGTAAGGTATCGTGTAGTGCCGCCCCGCGTGAGCCAATCAAACAGTGTTCGGGCCAGATGAAATGGGTAAACTGCTCATCGGCTTCAAGGTCATGAATATAATTGAGGGCTTTCTCCACCGAAAACCGGGGTATCCACCGACCCGTGTCAACATCTTCGCTTGTAATTCGGGTGAATGGCGAGGGATGATTTCCAGTGGCGTCGTGCCAGAATAAGGGGTGGGCAATGTCTAACACATGATGCGTATCGAGGGTAACAACGATGTGGTCAATTTGGGCGGCATGGTGCCGAATAAGATCGGCTATCCGGTCAATGTCCTGTTCGGCTCCCGGCACAAACAGGGCGCCTTCCGGATGGCAGAAATCAAACTGAGCATCGATAATCAGAAAGACATTTTTCACTGGTCATTTAGTTAAGACTGGCTGCCTGGACTGTATGCCAGCGTGTCTGGACAGGACGGCTGGCATACTGAAAAGTAAAATGAAATTAAGGCAAAAAAGGTTGGAAAGAAGATGAAAATAAATCAAACATCGCTCGAAAATGGATTGTAAATCGAACATCGTGCCCCTTTTTCGTTACTTTGAGGTATGAATTATAGTGAACTCCAACTGCGCCTGTCGCCCGATTATACCGACATCCTCACTGCCGAACTGGCCGAACTTGGTTTCGAGTCATTTGTTGAAACCGACGAAGGTTTAAATGCCTATATAATCGAGCCTAATTTCGACGAGCAGGCTTTACTGGAATTGATTGCTAAATACGCCAGTCAGACAGCAATAGCCTACGAAGTCAATTCGTTAGAAAAACGGAACTGGAACGCCGAGTGGGAGCGAAATTATGAGTCGATAGAAGTGGCGAACCAGGTTCGGGTCCGGGCATCCTTCCATGAGTTGGATGCCCGGTTTCGTTACGACATTGTTATCAATCCAAAGATGTCGTTTGGTACGGGTCATCACGAAACAACGGCCATGATGCTGGAGCAGCAACTTGGACTCAATTTTGCAGGAACAACAGTGCTCGATGTTGGTAGCGGCACGGGTATTCTGGCGATTTTAGCGGCCAAAATGGGCGCAACAAAAGTGCTGGCTTTCGATATTGAAGAATGGGCGGTTGAAAACGCCCGAGAAAATACGGAACTGAACAACTGCCCACAAATCACCGTTTTTCAGGGAACAATTGATGATGTTGACCCAACTAACCAGTACGATATCATAGTAGCCAACATTAACCGGAACGTATTGCTGGCTGAAATTCCCATTTACACAGGTTTGTTAACGAAAAATGGGCATCTGGTCGTTAGTGGTTTCTACGAACACGACGCACCCGATATTGAAGGAAAGGCAACTGAGGCTGGGTTGGTTATGACCAATCGGGCAACAACAAATCAATGGACTTCTTTGTCATTTTATAAACGTTGATGAGGGTGCGGATCAGATGGATAGGCAACGGTAGAATAGACGCAAAACGTTTCTATCTCACCAAATCCATCTAATCCGTGTTCACAGCAGCTACCGGATATGAATCGTATTTATTACAGCCTGATAGTACTCCTGTTAACGTTGACTGTCTCACTGGGTCAGGCGGTTCGGCTTTCCGACAAGCCTGAACAGTTTATGGCCGAGGTGCAAAAACTGATGGCAACGGGCGGACCGGTGGCGGTTCGGGCCGGAACGAATTTGCAAGCGCTCTGGTCGGAGAGCAAGCTGTCGTCGCAACAGCAGGAACGCGTAATGGCGTTGAGTCGGAAGATGAACCAGAAACGCCTTCAGGCTGCTACGCACTTTGTTCCGTTCTACGAAGCGCTCTACCTCACGGCGCAGCAACAGCCAGCGGCCAACGTTGACGGAGTTCTGACCATTGCCGAAAAACTTTTCGACGCCAATGATCCCAAAGCGTTTGCCCGTAGCCTTGAAACCGTCCGGCGTTTTCTGGAACGGCACGAGTTATATGCCAGTGCTTACAACAAACTGTATGCTGCGGGTGGCACTTTCCAGTTTCGATACGTGGAGGGAGCGAAGCCGTTGCAACCCGGCGCTGTACAAACGCCTGCCGATTCCGTTGCTGCTGCCAAAGCCGCAGCCGAACGGTCGCGCTTCGATGGTTGGGATACTCCCGCAATAGCAGACTCCACACAACCGCGCCAGCTAGGTCTTCAATATACGCCGATTCGTCGGCCAATTCCGAGCGTTTCGGGAGCCGTAATCACGCTGAAAGATGTGTCGCTGGCGATGATTGCGAACGGCGATTCGGCGGTCTTGTCAAATACAAGCGGTGATTTGATGTTGAAAGATGGCGTTTTAGTTGGTCAGGGTGGCCAGTTTACGTGGGCAACGGCCGGTCGGCCAGACATTTTTGTAACGCTGAACGATTATGCCTTCGCAACGATGAATGCACGCATACAGGCCGATGATGTAACGCTGACGTATGCTGGCAATAAACCCATCAAAGGTGTATTTGAATATGTCAGCCGGAAAAAGGGTGGCCCCGCAACCTATCCACGATTCATGTCGTGGCAAAACGACGTAAAACTGCCCGACTTAGGGCCAGACATCGACTATCGGGGTGGCCTGGCCTTGTCGGGAACCCAGATGGTAGGGGCATCGGCGAGTGGGCAACCGGCTCAGATAATCGTAAAATACAATGGTAAATTAGCCTTTAAAGCCAGTAGCCGCCGATTCGATTTTAACGTTAATGAGGCAAATTCGTCTGCCGGAACCCGCGTTGATTCAACACAAGTGGGATTGGCTCAATCGGGATTTAACACAACGGAACCGGCCAAATCGACCGCGTCCGGCGCAAGGCCGCTGATTTCGGCTGGTTCAGCTTCATTTGTAGGGTATATCGACGCCGATTCCATTACACATCCATCGGTGAAATTCCGGTACGATAAAAATCAGCATATCGTCTGGCTCGATCGCGAACTGCATACCGATTACACCCGCGTACCTTACGCCGATTCGTACCACAAATTTTACATCATGCCCGAAGTAGTACGATGGGATTTTCCTCGTCGGAAGGTGGATTTCTACCAGGTGGGAGCTAAACGTGAAGTGCCTGTTCGGTTTGAGTCGTTCGATTATTTTCAACCGCAACGCTATGCCAACCTGACGGTTGATTATGGTTTCCATCCGTTGCAAATCGTGGCAAATTACGTCTCTACTAAAAAACAACAGACGTTCTTCGACGACGATATTATCCAGTTTGCAAAAGTTAGTCCGGTTGCCCTGCGCGGGGCTTTAAACCGTATGGTGCTGGAAGGGTACATTGACCGTGATGCCAAAACGAATTTGATGCGTCTGAGCCGAAAAGGGATACTTTATGTGCTGGCCTATGCCCAGAAACGCGACTATGATAATTTTCAGATACAGTCGCTGTTTGCGTCAAACGACAGCACGAAAAACGCAACGATCAACCTGGACGATAAAATTCTGACCATTCGGGGAGTTAACAACTTTACCCTGTCTGATTCGCTGAAAATAGTTGGTTTTCCATCTGACAAAATTTTGCGGGTAGAAAAAGGACGAGCCTTTACACTGAATGGACAACTTAAAGCCGGAACACTCCGGTATGCGGGCCGTGACCTTAAATTCGATTATGAGAAATTTGGAATGACACTTAACAAAATTGACTCTATCACTTTCTCGTCGCAAAAATTGGCAGCTCAGGGGAAAGAAGGAGAGATTGGTGGTGACATTAAATACGAGAATCCCGGAACCGTTTATTTGGGCAGCGCCGACAATAAATCGGGGCGAATTGCGGGTAAAAAAACGACCCAACGATTAGTTATGCCGGAGGGAATGACGGTTTATTTCAACCAACCGGTGCGCGGGAATATCACCTACAATCGAAAGGTTTACTTTAAAATTCCGGCTATTGACAATGATAGTCTCGGCAAGGGTGATATTTCGTTTATCGGGACATTTTATTCCGATGGCATTTTTCCGCCTTTCAAGGCCGAACTTAAAACCATGCCCGACAATACACTGGGTTTTGAG
>JANXVQ010000353.1 GCA_025351545.1 Spirosoma sp. | reverse complement strand
AAGGTTCTTTATATGGAGGTGCATTCTGTTGGTAAATGGGCCGGGAAGCTTGTCAAACACAAGCAAAATTAGATTTTGAGTACTGTATAGTCACGTTAAGCGGCTGAATTTGGCTGAAACGATTTTTATAAGAAAGCCCTGGGTAGATATGTAAACGAGTTTACTTTCCGTTTCAATAATAGAGAAATGACGGATGGTTCGCGTTTTGATGTGTGTTTAGCCAATACGAACAATAAGCGTATCACTTACAAAAAGCTAATTGAAAAGAAATAATAAAGCCTTAATGCTTTCATTATATTGGAAACGGTAGAATTAAACGTAAAAAGATTAGAACATTTAATGGCACTCTATGGGATGTCAAAAGATGATCTATTGTCAAGATTAAACAAAAAGCGAAAAGTTAAATTAAATGAAAGAGACATCTTCAAAAGTGAAATAAAACTAAGTTTATTGAAACAAATTGATAGAGTTTTCAACAAAGGTTTATCGTATTATATTGACCCTAAAGACCCCGTAAAGTCTAATGATGAAAGTATTTTCTTTAGGAAAGAAAGCTTTAATGCAGATTTAAATTTTGGAGCAAAACAGATTGTAAACAAGTTTGAAGAAGATAAGCTTTCATTTGCAACGTTAGCCAAACTTGCTGATTTTAAAATCAAAAGAAAAGTTCCTGTTTACAAGCTTACAAGTAAGCCAGATAATATTGCACAGGAAGTAAGAGAGTATTTATATCCTGAGTTTAATAGCGATAAAAGAGAATTCTTAAAAAATTTCATCGCTACACTTGCTGAATACAACATTCTTGTTTTTGAGTTTGTTGAAACTCACAATAAGACAGAAAAGGCCAATATTAATGGCCTTTTCTTAACTCCTAACGTAATAGTTTTAAAACGTAATCAGAAAGCGTTAAGGCGTGAAATCTTTACCCTTGCCCATGAATTGGGGCATTACTTGCTAAATGAAGAAGAGATTGATGGTAATATAAGTGGTGCTAATCCAGATTATGACCAACTAACTGAAACGGAAAAATGGTGTAGTGATTTTGCGTTTCACTTTCTTGCCGGACCGTCAGGTAAGGTGTTAGAAGACTTGGAGTCCGCAAGCGCTTCTAATGATTATCATCACGAAATTATTGAAGAAATTTCTCAAAAAACTCATTTAAGTACATTGGCACTGTACACTAGACTTTTGATTAAAGGTATTGTAGACCCGGTGGTTTATGATAATATATCGACATCAATTATAAAGGAGATTAAGGAGAGGCAATTAGCTGAAAAAGAAAAACTAGATCGCGAAAAGCAAAAGGCGCTTGAGGAAGGAAGGAAACCCATGGGAGCTACACCAAAAGCGATTATTTCTCCTTTGTATCAGAGAACTCTGCTAGGGGCCTTATATAGCGGCTTCATTACTGAAAGTGAATTCTGTAAAAGACTTAATATTAAACCCGAAAAACTTGATAAATATCTAGTATGAATGCCATAATTGACACATCATCATTACTGGCACTTGTAAGATATTACCTGCCATTTGATCAAAATAATAAGCTTAAAAATCTATTTCAAAAATCATTTGAAAGTGGTGAATTTATAATTATTGATAGGGTTCTTTCTGAATCTAGGTTTCAGGCAAAGGGTATTGTTTTAAAAGAACTAGATTTTATTAATTCTACATCAAAACATATACTTAGAACTGATGATATACTACCAGACGCTAAATTCTTTAATCGATTAGAAAATGAATTTTGCAATAAGGATATAGTAAAGTCTAAAGATATTGATGATGCGGAATTTGAATTGGAAAAAGCGAACTTCCTTAATGGTGCTGATGCAAAAATCATTTTGTGTGCGTATAAAATGATTCGACAAAATCAACCTCTACTTATGCCTAAACATATAGTCATTATAACAGAAGAAACAACAAACTCAAATGATGGTAAGATATTCAAGAAGATACCTACTATTAGCCAATATTTAGGTGTTGACTGTTGTACTTTACCTGTTTTGCTCAAAAATCATTATAGCTTGAACTTAAGCGAATACTTTCATTAATTTCAAAAATATGAAGCCTAAGCCAGAAGATCAAAAAAAGAATGACAATAAACCCGACCGAGAAGTACTACGCGAACCAGGGCAAATTAGCTTTAAGGATGCAATGAAAAAGGCGGTTAGCGCAAAGCCAATAAAAAAAGACAAATAAAAAAAGCCTTCCCACGACGAGAAGGCTTTTTTGGGTATTCGCTGGGAAGAAGAGTTAACATCCACTTTCCAGCGGGAATCGAACCCGCATCCTCGCCCGTATCAAGGGCGAACTCTATCCAATTGAGCTACAGGACTGATTCAAACACAACAATCGAATTTGAAAAGTTCCAATGTTTTGTAAGATTGGGTTAAACAAGTATATCAGCCCCTTGACTTATAGCATATTCAAGAGATAAACATATGGATGAATTTATGCAAGAGGCCATTAACCAGGCCCAAAAAAGTTTACATGAAGGAGGCATTCCTATTGGGTCTGCGCTCATCAAAAATGGCAAATTAGTAGCATCAGGGCATAATAAGCGGGTGCAGGAGGACAATCCTATCCTGCACGGCGAGATGGATTGTTTGAACAATGCCGGGCGGGTTGGGTCATTCAAAAACACGGTTATCTATTCTACATTAATGCCCTGCTACATGTGTGCCGGGACTATTGTACAGTTCAAAATTCCGAAAGTAATCGTTGGCGAATCGCGGACGTTTCCGGGTGCCCGGGCGTTTATGGAGGAGCACGGCGTTGAAGTTATTGACCTCGACTTACCCGAGTGTGTTGACATGATGAATAAATTCATCGCCGAAAAGCCAACACTTTGGTATGAGGATATTGGTGAGTTATAAGGTGTAGGCTAGTTACCTTTTTTGATTAAATCAGTCACATGTGCCTACTTTAACGAACTGGCCTTGTGAAATTTCTGCGCTATCTTCCTCTGGTTGTAGGCTGTCTTATTTATCAGTCCGATTCACTGGCACAACGTTCTGAAATATGGAGGGAGAATCCGGGAATCTGGCTCCTGAATGTTGGTATTGGCCCTACCCGATATCTGGGCGATTTGAACGAGCGGGGTAATTTAGGCCATTTACGGTTGGGCGCAGCCATTGATGTGGCTGTCGCCTACCGCTACTCCCCTCAGCTTACTCTTCGGGCCGAAGCGCAACTATACTACATCCGGGGTACGCAAAATGACACGCATCTTTCATACAATAACTTATCGTTTCATAGCTTAAATCCGGATATGTGGGCGGGTGTACAATGGGATTTCTGGCCAGCCGACGACCGGAATCATGTCATTATTCCTTATGCATTGGTGGGCGCGGGCCTGACCTATATTACACCCAAAGCTACCTATAAAGGTCAGTCGGTTAGTCTGGCTCCGTTGCATACCGAAGGGGTGACTTACGGTCGCTTACCCATTATTCTACGATATGGCCTGGGCGTTCCGATTGTTGCTACTGAACGATTAAAATGGCATTTGGAAGGCGCTTATACGCACGTATTCAGCGATTATCTGGACGATGTGAGTACAGTATATCCTGACCGGAGTGGCATGGAACCGTTGGCCGTTGCGCTATCCGATCGTCGTCTTGAACTAGGCCAAACACCCAACTTGGCTGGAGATCAACGGGGCAACAGAAGTTGGCGTGATGGTTACTTTGTCCTGTCCACCCGGCTTATCTTCGTTATCATCACGCCCCGCCAACAGAATTACCGCCGGTCATTTCATCGTTAGGCTTTTGGGGTCTTTTGCCGTATTTTTGGGCTGAAACCCTAACCTCTCCGAATGAGTCCCGCTGTTTTTATTGATGCTCTTCAAGACGAACTTCAGTCTATAAAATATGGGCAATCTCCGCCCGAACTCTACGATCCGATTCAGTATATCATGAATCTGGGAGGAAAACGAATGCGCCCATTGCTGACGTTGATGGGGGCTTACCTCTTTACCGACGATTGGCAAAAAGCTATTCGGCCTGCGCTGGGTGTGGAAGTATTCCATAATTTTACGCTCATGCATGACGATATCATGGACCAGGCACCATTGCGCCGGGGCCAGCCAACGGTACATGAAAAATGGAATGGTAATGTGGCTATTCTATCGGGCGATGTGATGCTTGTCAATGCTTATCAACTCCTTCTGAATGTAGAGGCTGATAAATTAGCGCCTGTATTGGCCCGATTTAGCCGGACAGCCGCCGAGGTTTGCGAAGGCCAGCAGATGGACATGAATTTTGAAACCCGATGGGACGTTTCCGAAGCGGAATATATCGACATGATTCGCCTTAAAACATCGGTACTGCTCGGCTACGCGCTTGAGTTGGGCGGATTAATTGGCGGAGCAGATGAAGAAATAACCCGACATCTTTACGAAGGAGGTATGAACATCGGTATCGGCTTTCAGTTGAAAGATGATTTGCTGGATGTTTATGGGGATCCGGCTAAGTTTGGGAAACAAGTGGGCGGGGATATTATTGCCAATAAGAAGACGTTCTTACTTATCGAAGCATTAGCTCAGGCTAAAGGTTCAATCAGGGACGAGCTAACTGATTGGCTAACCCGAACTGAATTTGACAAGCCTGAAAAAGTAAGAGCTGTCACGGCAATTTATGACCAGTTAGGTATTCGCCAACTTACCGAAGCCCGCATCAATGAGTACTTCGTTCGTGGATTTGCTAACTTCGATCAGGTCAATGCTGATGCCAACCGAAAAACGTTGTTAATTCAATTTGCCCGTCAACTAGTCGAACGGGAAAGTTAAAAGTACGTAGGCTTTGTGATGTAGGATATATAAATAATCCGCACGTCATACACCCTACATTATACCGGACGGGCGGCCCCGATCATACATAACTCATGAGCACTACTCTTATCATTATTGTTGTTACGGTTATTATCAGCGTGTTAGCCTGGAATAATTATAGTCTGATGAACCGCTGGATTATGAATCCATATCAGGTGGCTAGTCGTGGGCAGTATTACCGGCTGATAACGTCAGGTTTCCTGCATGCCGATTGGGGACATTTATTCTTCAATATGCTCAGTCTTTACTTCTTCGGCGGGTTTATTGAACAGGTGTTTGGTATGTTGTTCGGGGGTAACGCGCCCATATATCTCATTGGCTTTTATCTGGTCGCTATTCTGGTTTCCGATATTCCAAGTTTCCTGAAACACCGAAACGATCCCGGCTATAACTCACTGGGCGCGTCGGGGGGCGTATCGGCCGTTATTTTTGCTGCTATTCTGTTTCGGCCTTTGACGCCAATCTATATGTATTTTATTCCGATTGGGATTCCAGGTTTTATTTTTGGCGCTTTATATCTGGCTTATTCCTATTACGAATCCCGTCGCGGGTCGGGCAATGTCAACCACGATGCTCACTTCTACGGCGCTTTATTTGGGGTTCTCTTTATGATTATCGTTTACCCGGAAGTGCTGCCGCAGTTTGTTGAGCAGATTGCTGGATGGCGGCTGTTTTAATATCATTATATAATCTACTCCATTGAGTCATGGAGCAATGGACTGTTCTTCCGTTGTATACATATAATGTTCCAATTAGTCAATCAACCCTATCCGATAGATGACATACTCCTTCGGCAACTGCGGAAGGCTGTTCTGATTGGGCTCTTCGTTGGTCTATTCTTACTGGTATTTCAGCCGTTCGGGATCAATCTTTGGGAAACGCCTAACAAGGTGGCCAAAATACTGGGTTTCGGGTTTATCTCGTTCGCTGTTACGGCTCTTAATTTCATCGTCTTGCGGCAGTTGTTTCCTCAGTTATTCATGGAGGAACGCTGGACTGTTGGACGAGAGATAATGGCTATCATGGCGAATATCTTGTTGATCGCCATTGCCAATCGACTTTATTCAACCTGGTTGTTAGGGCCGGGTGAAGAAAGTGGAATCAGCTGGCTGGAAATGATTTTAATGACTTTTCTTGTGGGATTGTTCCCTGTAGTGGGTCTGGTTCTCTTTAATTACATTGCTCAACTCAAAAAGTACAGTCAGGAAGCGGCCCAATTACCAATTTATTCTACAAGCTCCGGTAACTTTCCTCCCGGAAATTCACCTGCTGTTCAAAAAGAAAATACCGCTGCTGATACATTAACCCTCGTTGCCGATAATGAAAAAGATACGGTAACGTTTTTTGCAGAAGATCTACTTTTTATCGAGTCAAGCGATAACTACTGCACAGTTGTTCATCTGAGAAACGAACAGGTATCAAAATCGCTTCTGAGAAGTAGCTTGAGCCGATTAGAAAAGCAAGTGGCGCAGTCGCATAGTGTAAGGTGCCACCGCTCCTATGTGGTTAACCTCAACCGGGTTGAGCGTGTAACGGGAAACGCACAAGGTTATAAACTTCATTTGCTTTCCGGCCAGTTTGCCGTGCCTGTGGCGCGCCAGTATAATGAAACGCTGATAGCGGAATTAAAAGCTTTGTAAAACAGCCCACCATTCGCCCCAAAACCATTTTTGTTTGCTAAACACCCCAAACGGTGTTGTATGGCCCTTTTTGGTGTCGTGATTAACCAGGTTGGCGTACGTTTGTCTCAACGAACAATAACCCCGGAAACGGTCATGAAAACGCTAATCATCACCCTGCTCATTATCCATATTGCCACTGGTATCACGGCTCTGCTAGTTGGCCTGATTCCAATGTTTTCTAAAAAGGGAAGCCCGCTACACAATCGCGCTGGCCTGATCTATGTCTATTGCATGATTACGGTGGCTGTGTCGGCGTTGTTATTATGCGGCTTGCAACCGTTCAAAATGATGCGGTTATTTCTGACAGGTATTGCCATTTTTAGTTTCTATTTAAGTATGACCGGTTGGCGGGCAACGAAACAAAAGCAGTCTGGTCCAACGTCATTTGATAAAGGCCTTACGTTCATAACGTTGTTTGTTAGTTTGACTATGATAGGTTTTGGGGTCTATTTGCTGGCGCTGAACGGGGCCTCGTTCTTCCCGATTTTATTCTCCTTCTTCGGCTTGTTGACACTGACTTTTGCCGGACGTGATATTCGCCAAATGGCTCGTCCAACTGAAAAGATGCACTGGTTCTTTCAGCATTTCACGCGGATGGGGGGATCATACATTGCCACGTTCACGGCCGCTTTAGTAACGAACATAGGCAGGGTATTACCCGATAACGTACCCGATTGGGCGGGTACAGTTAGCTGGATTGCGCCCAGTATTATTGGTGGAATGCTGATTGCCCGTACGGTTCGATACTATAAAGCGAAGTTTAACGGGTCAAAGCCAGCGATAACTATATAGGTTATTTTTTCAATAACTCTTTCGCCACGGGTAGGGCTTGCATTGCCCATAGCTTCATCTGCTTACCCGAATAATGAAGACCATCCGACACAAATTGGGTAGTATCGCCAGTTGCCGCGCGGGTTGATGGAGTAATATCGACGTAGGAAATTCCTGCCCTTTGGCATTCATCTTTTCCAATAATATTGAGCTGGTCAATCTCGCTGGCGATGGTGTTTTTGTCGCGGCCAGCGGCAAAAGGCGAAGCGCCCCAGTCGGGAATCGAAAGTACAAAAACGTGTTCCGCCTTTCCTCCGGCAAATTTAATGGCCGTTTGGAGTAGTTCACGAAACTCGGTGCGGTAAGTTTCCTGACTCTGGCCACGATATTGATTATTTACGCCAATTAACAGGGAGACCAACGCATACGTCCTCTGGTTGCCACTAGTTTTGATAGCATTCTGTAATTCGGCCGTTGTCCAGCCTGTGCGGGCAATAATTGCCGGATTGGCTACATCCTCACCGTCCCTACGAAGCATACCGGCCAGTTGAACGCTCCAGCAGTCGGCTTCGGCCACACTTTCGCCAATGGTGTAGGAGTCGCCGAGGGATAAAAAAGTGTATTTTGCCTGAGTTGCGCCTGGATGCGTAATCATATCGACTTCGGTAGATCGCTGTATGCAGACCAGTGGGAGAGAAGCAAGAGGAACGAGCTTCATGATATGTGATTCGATAAGTAATGTAAATGTTTACGTTTCATACAACCAGATAGATTGACTGAAACATAAACATTCACACTTCTGGAATCCATTACTCTTGCTCCAGCAAAAATGCCTTAATAAATGGATCAATGTCACCGTCAAGAACGGCTTCGGTATTAGACGTTTGGTAGCCGGTGCGGTGGTCTTTTACGCGCCGGTCATCGAGCACGTAAGAGCGAATCTGCGAACCCCATTCAATTTTCTGTTTGCTGGCTTCTATTTCGGCACGGGCTGCGTTACGCTTTTGAACCTCAATCTCATAAAGTTTGGATTTCAGAAGCCGAATCGCCACCTCTTTATTCATCAGCTGGCTCCGTTCCTGCTGACATTCGATAATCAGACCCGACGGTTTATGTTTCAGGCGTACTGCGGTCTCAACTTTGTTAACGTTCTGACCACCAGCCCCACCCGACCGAAACGTATCCCAGTCAATATCAGCCAGATTTACGTCGATCTGAATGGTATCATCGACTAGCGGATAAGCGTATACGGAGGCAAAAGATGTATGCCGCCGGGCATTGGAATCGAATGGTGAAATACGTACCAGTCGGTGAACGCCGTTCTCGGATTTTAGAAATCCATAGGCCAGCGGACCATCTATTTCAATCGTCGCCGATTTTATGCCAGCCGTATCACCATCCTGATAATCAACCTGTTTCAGGCCGTAACCGTGCTTTTCGGCCCAGCGCATATACATACGATAGAGCATATCGGCCCAGTCCTGACTCTCGGTGCCACCCGCCCCGGCGTTGATTTCGAGAACTGCGCTAAGCTGATCCTCCTCATTGCCAAGCATTTTTTTGAGTTCGAGATCTTCCAGCGTAGCCGAAACCCTGCGTCCTTCCTCGTCCACTTCTTCTTCGGGTACGTCGCCTGATTCGTAGAATTCAAAAAGCGTTTCGAGGTCGCCGATCTGGCTATTTAATTTCTCGTAACCAATGGTCCAGCCTTTCAGGGTTCGAACCTGTTTCATAACGCCTTCGGCACGAGCTGCATCGGTCCAGAATTCAGGCTGGAATGTTTGCTGTTCGAGTTCAGCTAATTGTTCTTTCTTATTATCGTAGTCAAAGATACCCCCTTAGAGCCTCTACTCTGGCTCTCAAGTCGGTCAACTGGTCGGTTGTCATGAACTTGTCGTACTTGTTGATTAATATAATTAGTGCCAAAGACCGGTTTAACGATTCATCTGGATGACAAAGATAGAACAAAAGAGGGTGGGGGCGGCTTTGCGGTCGGTATCAACTTTTCGGCCTACCTTTGTGTTCTTTTGTTACGAATAATATACGTTTTTCATTATACATTTTTCATTCATTAACTAATGGCTTCACAGTACGATGTAATCGTTGTGGGTAGCGGGCCGGGCGGCTATGTAGCTGCTATCAGGGCGTCGCAATTGGGTTTGAAAACGGCCGTCATTGAGCGCGAAAGTCTCGGTGGCATTTGTCTGAACTGGGGTTGTATTCCGACTAAAGCGCTACTGAAATCGGCGCAGGTTTTTGAATATATCAAGCACTCTGCCGACTATGGTATTTCTATCTCGGGCGAATCGAGTGCCGATTTTGGTGCCGTTGTCAAACGGAGCCGGGGCGTTGCGGACAGCATGAGCAAGGGTGTTCAATTTCTAATGAAAAAGAACAAAATTGACGTTATCAATGGCTTCGGTAAAGTAAAATCCGGTAAAAAAGTAGAAGTGACTGGTGCCGATGGTAAAGCTACTGACTACGAAGCCAAGCATATTATCATCGCTACCGGCGGACGTGCTCGTGCCTTGCCAAATGTGCCGATTGATGGCACCAAGGTAATTGAGTATCGGAAGGCCATGACGCTCGAAAAACGGCCCGATACGATGCTGGTGATCGGTTCCGGCGCCATAGGTGTTGAGTTTGCCTACGTCTACGCCAGCATGGGCACTAAAGTTACTATTGTTGAATTTTTAGCCAATGTAGTGCCGGTTGAAGACGAGGATATCTCGAAAGAACTGGCTAAGCAATACAAAAAACTAGGGATTGACATTTATACCAGGTCGGAAGTAACGAAAGTTGACATCAGTGGCAGTGGCTGCAAAGTGTTCGTGAAAACACCCGACGGCGAAAAAACCTTTGATGTTGATATCGTTCTCTCGGCAGCGGGCGTAGTCGCTAACATCGAAAATATTGGATTGGAAGAGCTCGGTATTACCGTTGACCGGGGCAAAATCGTTACCGATGATTACTATCGCACGAATGTTGAAGGGTATTATGCTATTGGCGATGTTACGAAAGGACAAGCGCTGGCGCATGTAGCCTCGGCCGAAGCCATTATTTGCGTTGAGAAAATCGCTGGTTTACCACACGTCGAACCATTGAATTACAACAACATTCCCGGTTGTACTTACTGCATTCCTGAAATCGCATCAGTCGGTTATACCGAAAAAGCGGCTCGTGAGGCTGGTTACGAACTTAAAGTGGGTAAATTCCCTTTCTCGGCATCGGGCAAGGCTAAGGCTGCCGGCACACCTGAAGGATTTGTAAAGGTTATTTTTGATGCTAAATATGGTGAGTTCTTAGGTGCCCACTTTATTGGCACGAACGTAACCGAAATGATTGCCGAAGTTGTGGCCGTCCGTAAATTGGAAACGACAGGTGAGGAAATCCTGAAAACGGTTCACCCGCACCCAACCATGTCGGAGGCTATTAAAGATGCCACCGAAGCTGCCTACGGTGAAGCGATTCACTTGTAGTTTTATCGCACGATAAGAGTCTATTAACTATCGCCAGTCTGAAACGTAGTTCGTTTTAGACTGGCGATAGTTTTTAATGGAGCTGTCTACGGCACTAGGTCAACACTTTCCAGTGCATAAGCCCAAGTTTTGTGAAAAAGTAAAAAACAGAGGTCCGCAGAACACCTAAACCATAAATTAAACTACGTCGAAAGTTAATCGACGAGGCTTCTTCAAAGTATTTAGTGGGACAGGTAACCTCGCCAATTTCAAACCCTTTGTAAAAAATCTGGGCCACCATTTCGTTATCGAAAATGAAATCGTCGGAGTTATGAGTGAAGTCCAGACTACGAAGTACCTCGCCCGAAAAAGCCCGATAACCCGTATGGTATTCAGAGAGTTTCTGATTCATAAGCACATTTTGCGTAAGGGTCAGAAACCGATTCGCAATGTACTTATACATTGGCATGCCTCCTTTCAGAGCCCCCTTCCCCAAAATTCGTGATGCAAAAACAACTGGATACAATCCATTGCCAATAATGGAAATGATAGCTGGCAAAAGCAACGGTGTATATTGGTAATCAGGGTGGAGCATGATAATAATATCAGCGCCAAGTTCCAGCGCTTTGGCATAGCACGTTTTTTGGTTACCACCATACCCTTTGTTTTTATCGTGACGAATAACATGCCGGATGCCTAATTGCCGGGCTACGGCAACAGTATTATCAGGACTGGCGTCATCTACCAGAATAACGTCGTCCACTATGTCAAACGGAATTTCTCTATACGTTCTCTCCAGTGTCAGAGCCGCCCGATAAGCGGGCATCACTACAATAACTTTTTTACCATTAAACATGAGTCAAAATTAACGGGTTGCCAGCAGTATGCCAATTTTTTGCCGCACGAAGCCAATAGCTTCAGTGGATTGGGCGTAGATTTGTGGAATCGTCTCAACTTTTCCGGCGCACTGGTGTTCATTTTCCATTCGCCCTATTTGTATGCTCTCCAACGAAACCTTGTTTTTTTTAGCATTTTCGACTTTTGTATTGCTCATTATGGCGTTTGACTTAGGCGCGTTTTCCAAGCGTCAAAGCCACGTTGTTCAATTTAAAGAAGCTGCTATCTGGAGTGCTATCTGGGTTGCCTTGTCAATTGCTTTCTACTTCTTCCTGCAACACTTCGGTTATCTGGTTCATGGTATTACCGACATGGCCCGCCTTCAGGAAGTACGTGATCGCTACGCCGAGCACCTTGAACTTATACCAAGCAATTTTACGGCCAGTTTAGCCCGCTTCCAGGCAAATATGTCTCTGGAATACATTACCGGCTATTTGGTTGAATATTCGCTCTCAGCCGATAATATTTTTGTATTCATTCTGATATTCAGCTCGTTTGGTGTTCGGGAGCGCTATTATAAGAAGATTTTGGTCTGGGGGATTCTAGGTGCTATTGTACTGAGATTTGTTTTTATTTTCCTCGGGTCAGCCCTGATTCAGCGTTTCGAATGGATTATGTACCTGTTTGGCGCGTTTCTGGTTTATACCGGTGTTCAGTTGTTTTTTCAGAAAGAAGACGATGAAAAAATCGATACCAGTAAACATCCGGTGGTGCGATTTGCCAGCAAGTATCTGAATGTCTATCATCGTAATGTGACCGATAATTTTTTCGTCCGCCGAAAGTCAGACCATAAATTGTTCGTCACACCCCTGTTTCTAATTGTTATTGTGGTGTCTTTCACCGATTTGGTGTTTGCCGTCGACTCTATTCCCGCTATTTTTTCCATTACGAAAGACCCCTATATTGTTTTCTTCTCGAACGTTTTTGCCATCATGGGCTTGCGTTCAATGTTCTTTTTTCTGTCCAGTATTATGGATCAGTTCCGCTTTTTAAAAGTGGGCCTGGCTGTTCTATTAACCTTTATTGGCGCTAAAATGCTAGCCGAACACTGGCTGGCCGATCAGGGATTTAAACCCGTTTATTCTCTATATATCATCATTGGTATTCTAAGTGTCAGCATCCTGGCGTCCTGGCTTATACCTGAAAAGAAAGAACCGCAGGTATAGGAAAACTGAGAATATACCGGCAATGGCTATGAGCCAAAAGGGCGAAAAGCACTTCGGGTATAGTTACAGCAAAGAGCCGAATGCCGAATTTTTACGCTTAATAGTGTAAGCGCACACTTTCCGTCTGATAAACGTTATTTTTGAGAAAGAGACTCCGATTTTCAGATGACGTTTGCGCTTACTGCCGTATTAAAAACATTTCGCCGACGCTTAACTAACCTCAGCAGTCGTAACCGTTCACTGGTACTGACGACTTTGCCCAATGGGCAATTTCTGGATTTACACGAAACTGATTTTTTGCTTAATAGATCTTCCTTTACGATTATCGCCGACCTTATTGGCCGTAAATCGTCGGTAGCGTTGTGCGAAGTACTCGATGCCCGTCAGGAACGCAGTAATGAAGTTAGTCGGAAACTCCGGCGTATTGACCGAACGGCCCGGTTCATTGAAGAGGAGCGTGGCACGAAAGACTTATACCTGGGCTGGCCGTTTGTTCGCGGAAAATTTCTGGACGATACGGTCGTTCACGGACCATTATTGTTTTTCCCGGTACAGATCGAGCAGCAGGGGAAATTCTGGAAATTGTCGCGCCGGGGTGATGAGCTGGCTTTTCTAAACCCGACACTGGTCTTAGCCTACGGACAATTTAATCAAATAAAACTGTCTGATGAGGTCGTTGAGAAAACAGTAGATGACCTTGACCGGGATTCGCTCATTTTCCGTACACAACTTTACGAATGGCTCAAAGCCAGCCCGCTCGAAATTAATTTCAATCAGGATTTATTTGCCGATAAACTCCAGTTTTTCAATAAGCAAACAGCTAAAGATCTTAATCAGCTTGAGCGTACTGGTGAACTAAAACTGTATCCTGAGGCTATACTGGGGATTTTTCCGCAGGCCGGTTCATTTCTGGTGCCGGATTATGACACGTTGATAGGAGAGGAGGAGAAGAGACGAGCCGATGTTGAGAAAGAAAATGAAGAGGATAACTGGGTTGATACTCAGAATGAAGAGCCAGAAGGATTTTTAGGAATTCGGCCTGCTTTCATACCTCCTTACCTTCCGACCCCCTTTCTCCCCGAAAAAAATCTTCATACACCGCTTCCAATGGATGCATCGCAGGAAGCGGCCATACGGGCGGTGAAAGCGGGTCAATCGCTGGTCGTGCAGGGACCACCCGGCACGGGAAAATCGCAGCTCATTGCCAATTTAATGGCCGATGCGGCTGCATCAGGTAAGCGGGTTTTGTTGGTATGTCAGAAAAGAGCTGCTCTCGATGTCGTTCATGAGCGACTGCGTGAGGTTGGTATCGCACCGTTTTTAGCACTAATTCACGATTTCCAGAATGATCGGCGAGACTTATATACTCAAATTGCCAGCCAGATTGAACAAATCGACGGGTACCGTCAGCAGAATAATAGCCTGAATACGGTGCTCCTCGAGCGTGATTTCGACGTGGAAAGCCGCCGAATTGATGAAACGGTAACGAATTTGCAAGAATTCAAAAGCGCCCTGTTCGACACCGGCGCGTGTGGCGTATCGGCCAAAGAGTTGTATTTAACTGTGCCTCCAGTTGGTAGTAATTATTCAACTATTGCCATAGATGATAGTTATCAACAATTTCACCTGGCGAATGTGGATAACTTTGTTCGTCGATTAACCGACTTCTCAGCTTATCAACAACGTTTGGGCGTTCACCATTTATGGAATGATCGTGTCAGTTTCTCGTTGTTTACTAACTCTGATTTAAGTAAAATTGATCAAGTTATTTTGCTCTGGGGACAGCTTCGCCAAACCGCTACAGACCAGACAACGGCGTTAGCAGGCCGCCCCCTTCTACTCGCTGAGTTGCTTGACTGGCAAGCGCATGATTGGGAGTTATCGGCCCTGTTAACCTTACTCGATGTTTCCGATGCCGCCGATTTGTGGTCGGTTATCATTCAGTTACGCCGGGCCACTAATCATCCCGGTTTATTGACCGATGAAATTCGCCTTGAGCAATTAGCTGACGCATGGGAAGAAACATTAGCGGCTCCCGGCCCAGAAGCCTCACTCTCAACAACCGATTTGCGATTATTTCGCGATTTACTCGCCGATGCATTAACGGCCCGGTCATCGTGGGTGAATTGGAAATGGTGGCAACTTACTAATTCAGGAAAGGCGCAATTACAGCAGGTAGCCAGCGCGAACGGTCTAACTTTGTCGGAGCAGAACTTACAAACGCTGGCGGTTAAAGTTAACCGGCGCATTCGACTGGAAGCCATACGACATGAGGTTCAACCGTTGCTGGCTGGCCTTTCTCTTCCTGAATCGCCGGATAGTATTCGGCTTCTGCGTCGTGCCCGGCATATACTCGAACGCCTGAATGAAATTAATCCATTAGGGCAGTTGCCAGCATCGTCCTGGCTGACACCCGCTCAATTTACTAACGTTGTCACGGCTCTACTTTCGTTGAGTGCCAATGTATTACACCAACAGAATAGCGCACAAACGTATCTTAAAACTTACCAAACCGATCGGATTTGGGAGAGTGAAGCTTATAAAAAGCAATTGCAGCAGGCTATCCGCCAGGATTTTGACTTGTTAATTGAAGCCGACCGCTTACAGGAAGGTTTTTCGAAATCTGAACAGACGGTTGTTGAACGGCTAAGCAGCCATGATGCAATAGATTGGGTTGTGATTTTTCTTGACAATCTTCGAATAGCCTGGCTTGATCATATTGAACGCCAGTTTCCTGAACTTCGTAGTGTGTCATCGCTTAAAATGAGTCAGTTAGAGCAGACGTTACAGGAAAGTATTCAACGAAAGCAAGCCTTGAGTCGTGACATTTTATTGGTAAAACTTCGGGAGCAGACGTACCGAAATTTACTTTTTAACCGACTTAATAATGTAGTAACCTATCGCGACCTATTGCATCAGGTAACCAAAAAACGGAATGTGTGGCCAGTTCGGAAACTAATGGAATCATTTGCTGACGAAGTATTTAAGCTGGTTCCTTGCTGGTTGGCGTCGCCCGAATCTGTATCAGCTATGTTCCCATTGCGCGAGGGCTTGTTCGATTTGGTTATTTTCGATGAAGCGTCTCAGTGTTTTGCCGAAAATGGTATTCCGGCGATAGCACGGGGCAAGCAAGTAGTGATTACGGGCGACAACCAACAACTGCGTCCCGGTGATCTTTATCGTGCCCGTTTGGACGATGCTGAATTCGAGGATGAAACGCCCGCTGCTTTGGAAGTCGAGTCTTTACTTGAATTAGCGGCTCAGCAATTGCCTCAGGTATCGCTAACGGAACATTACCGTAGTCGCTCGCTTGATCTAATTATGTTTTCAAACGAGCATTTTTATCAGAATAAGCTGTCCATGTTGCCGCATTTTGATGAGATTAATCGGAAGGAATCCGCCATTCGGTACATGAATGTAAAAGGTATCTGGCAACAAAATACCAACCCTGCTGAAGCGGAGGCTATTTTAAAATTACTTGACAAACTAGCTGTTGAACTTCCTGGCCGCTCTATTGGCATTGTAACATTCAATTATCCGCAACAACAATTAATTCAGGATATGTTGGAGGCTAATGTCTTGGCGGAGCACTCTGTCGAAAATACGCAGCCTTCCGAAACCAGTGATAACATCTCTACCGCATCACGTTTATTCGTTAAGAACATTGAAAACGTTCAGGGCGATGAGCGGGACATTATTATTTTCTCAGTTGGGTACGCTCCTGATGAGCGTGGACGTTTATCTATGCAATTCGGTAGTCTGAATGCACAAGGGGGCGGAAACCGTTTGAACGTTGCTGTTACGCGGGCGCGGGAGCGAGTGTATGTTGTCACGAGCCTATGGCCTGAGCAACTAACCGTAGCTGACACTGTTAACGAAGGTCCAAAGTTGCTGAAAGCCTATCTTTCCTACGCACTCGATGTGGCACAAGAACGTTTCCGGGCAATGCCCACACCTCAACAGGCGTTGCCATTTGGGGTTTTATTAAAAGACAAGCTAGCCTCTCAACATACAAACTGGCAACCTGAACTCCCCTTTGCCGACTTAACGGTTAAAGCCACTGATGATACATACGAATCGCTTGTTTTGACCGACGATGATGGCTATTATCAACAAACGGGCAAACAGGCACACGCTTACTTACCAATAGCCTTACAGGCTCGCAAATGGCCGTTCAAACGTATGTGGAGCCGGGAGTTCTGGCGTACTGCTAATACATGAAAAGAGCCTGAGTGTCCTCAGGCTCTTTATTACTATTCTTTCATCATTCCCACAAACTGGTCGAATAAATACCGGGAGTCGTGTGGCCCTGGAGATGACTCAGGGTGATACTGTACCGAAAAAGCGGGTTTGTCTTTCCGACGAATACCCTCAATGGTTTTGTCATTGAGGTTGATATGCGTCAGTTCAACATTAGCGTGGTCCATTACTTCCTCAGCGCGGACAGCAAAACCATGATTCTGCGAAGTAACTTCACAATGGCCTGTTATCAGGTTTTTGACAGGGTGGTTTAACCCCCGATGGCCATTGTGCATTTTGTAAGTCGAGATGCCGCTAGCCAACGATAAAATTTGATGGCCCAGGCAAATGCCAAACAATGGCGTTTCTGTATCCAGCGCTTGTTTTACCGTCTCTACGGCATAAGGCATAGCTGCCGGATCACCGGGACCATTAGCAATAAAATAACCGTTAGGTTTCCAGGCAGCTAATTCAGCATAGGGCGTTTTAGCTGGAAATACCTTGCAGAACACATCCCGTTCGTGGAAATTGCTCAAAATGCTTCGCTTAACACCTAAGTCCAGTACGGCTACGCGCAGGTCAGATTCAGGGTTACCGGATTCGTAAGTTTCCGGCGTACATACTTCCGATGAGAGTTCGAGACCGTCCATGTCAGGCACTTTCTGTAGTTCGGCTAATAACACCGCTGGATCCAGAATTTCGGACGAGATAATGCAGTTCATTACACCTTTTGAGCGGATATAACGTACCAATTGTCGTGTATCCACACCATGAATACCGACAATACCAGCGCGTTCGAAATAGTCCTGCAACGAGCCATCTGCGGTATGTCGGGAATGGATATTCGAGAAAAAGTTACAAACCATCGCCCGAATTTTAATTTCATTCGATTCCTGTTCGGCATTATTCAGTACACCATAATTACCTATGTGCGAGGTGGTATTGATAATTACCTGTCCATAGTATGACGGGTCAGTGTATATCTCCTGATAACCGGTCATTCCGGTATTGAAGCATATTTCACCTCCGGCTGTACCAATTTTACCGAGAGCCAGTCCTCGATATACGGTCCCATCTTGCAAAACCAGTAGGGCTTCAGGTTGCTGCGTATGTTTCATCTATGCGTATTTTGGCTTAAAAGACTAAAAAAAAGGGCTAACCATCGCGGCTAACCCATTTCTATATGATGTGTGTGTAAGTCAATCTGTCGTTATTCTTTACCACCTTTTAAGCGATCCTGCAAAGCCTTCAGTTCGTCTGACTTACCGTCGCGAGCCAAAGCTGCCTGTTCGTTCCAAGTTGTGGCATCGTGTGTGTTGAAGCTAGAACCTGCATCAGCCAGCACTTGCTGAACAGTAGCATCTTCAGAAGCAGCAAGCTGTGCAAAAGTAGTGATCCCTGCATTGTTTAGCAACTCAGCAATTTTCGGGCCGATACCTTCAATAATTGTCAGATCATCACCAGCAGTTGTCGATGTTTTTACAGGAGCTTCTTCAACAACTTCAGCAGAAGGTATTTCAGCCGTAGCGACTGGTGTTTCTTCTGCTGTTGAACGAGCTCCGGTTCCGCGACGGCTCCGACGTGTTTTTGTCGTGGCAGTTGCTTTCTCAGCCGTAGCAGCAAGTAACAGTTCGTTGAAATCTACAAGTTCGATCAAGCAGGTTTCTGCATTGTCACCTAGTCGGTTACCCAACTTGATAATGCGTGTGTAACCGCCCGGACGATCAGCAATTTTATCCGCTACCGTTCCGAACAATTCCTTCATTGTCTCTTTATCGTTCAATGCCCGGAAGGCCTCGCGACGATTTTGGAACGTATCTGCTTTGGAACGTGTCAGAATCGGCTCCACAAATTTGCGGAGTTCTTTTGCCTTCGCAAGCGTAGTTTCAATACGCTTGTGCAGGATGAGCGACGACGCCATGTTCTGCAACATCGCTTCGCGGTGCGAATGTGTCCGACTTAGGTGATTAAATTTTTTACCGTGTCTCATTATAGTAAGTGTGTGGTTCGTAGTTTGTAGCTCATAGTTACCGACTGATAAACTACAAACTACAAACCACAAACTATCTTAGTCTTCGTCTAATCTGTACTTAACGACGTCCATACCGAACGTCAAGTTCTTTTCAGCAACTAGTTGCTCAAGCTCCGTTAATGACTTTTTCCCGAAGTTACGAAACTTCATCATGTCCGAAATTTCTAACCGAACGAGATCGCCCAATGTGCGAACGTCGGCTGATTTAAGACAGTTATAAGCTCGTACTGACAAATCAAGATCAGCCAGCGAGGTTTTCAAAAGTTTCCGCATGTGCAGTACTTCTTCATCCACTACATTTTCTTCTTCCGGTTTAGCTGTTTCAAACGTCATCGTCTGATCTGAGAACAGCATAAAGTGCTGAATCAGGATATAAGCTGCGCCTTTCAACGCTTCTTCCGGGTGAATAGATCCATCCGTTTCGATATCTAACAACAACCGCTCGTAGTCAGTTTTCTGTTCAACCCGCGTATTTTCAACACTATATTTCACGTTTTTGATAGGCGTGTAAATAGCATCAATAGGGATATGGCCGAAAGGTAATTCGTTAACCCGTGGTTCGTCGGACGGAACATATCCACGACCTTTTTCCACGAAAATTTCCATTTCCAAGTCCCGTGTATCGTCGATATGGCAAATTTCCAATTCTGGATTTAGCACTTCGAACGATGGCGAGAACTTGGATATATCACCGGCTCTAAGAACCGATTGTTTCTTTATGTTAACGGTGATCTTATTGTCGACCATGTCATTGATCTTCTTAAAGCGAACCATTTTCAGGTTCAGAATGATCTCTGTCACGTCTTCAACGACGCCCTCAATTGATGAAAACTCGTGCAACACACCTGGGAATTTTACGCTTGTAATGGCGTATCCTTCCAGTGATGACAGCAAAATACGCCGTAGCGCATTGCCTATTGTTACACCGTATCCTTTTTCAAGGGGTTTGAATTCAAACACCCCGTGAAAGTCGTCAGCTTTCTCCACTACGACTTTGTCGGGCATTTGGAACGCTAAAATTGACATACGTTTCGTATTTTACAGCAGTTCTCTGCCTTGGCGTGAAGACTGAAATAGTGCTTACGGTTTTCAGGTCTTCGGTTATTTGTATTCTTGCGGGTTATTGCCTCCAACCGAGAACCGATCGCCCCTTAACCGTAAACTATAGAAAGGCGGCAGAAGCCAATAATGGCATCTGCCAACCCAATAAATTACTTCGAATACAATTCGACGATGGCCTGCTCGTTGAAGTTCTCTGGAATTTGGTCGCGTTCTGGGTAGCTAATAAATTTACCAATCAATTCCTGACTATCCCACTCAACCCAATTGTACCGCTTGGTGTTGCGGGCCGATAAACTCGACGCCACAGCTTCCAGTGATTTCGATTTTTCACGAACACCGATCAATTGACCAGGCTTCAGAGAATACGAAGGGATGTTTACCACTTCGCCATCAACAATGATGTGCTTGTGCGATACCAATTGGCGAGCAGCCCGACGCGATGTTGCGATGCCTAAACGATAGACAGTATTGTCTAAACGGGCTTCGCACAATTTGAGTAGGTTTTCACCAGTAATTCCTGACCGAACTTGTGCTCGGTGGAATAAAGCACGGAACTGGCGTTCCAGAATGCCATAGGTGTATTTCACTTTCTGCTTTTCCAATAGTTGGAGGGCATATTCGGATTGTTTCCGTTTGCGACCCCGACCGTGCATACCCGGTCCGTAATTTTTTTTCTGAAGCGCTTTGCTCGGGCCCATGATTGGCTCACCGAACTTACGCGAAATTTTGGCCTTGGGGCCTGTGTAACGTGCCATTCTTCAATGAATGAATAATTGTGAAACAATGAACAGACACAACTAAATGTCGCCTGTCCCTATTCATGCCATCCGCAATTTATACGCGACGACGTTTTGGTGGCCGACAACCATTGTGCGGCAACGGGGTAATATCCCGGATCGTAGTAACTTCGATACCGGAATTTTGAATGGTACGGATTGCCGACTCACGGCCTGATCCTGGACCTTTCACAAACACTTCTGCTTTGCGCATACCCAAATCGTGGGCAACGGCAGCACAGTTAGAAGCGGCAGTTTGCGCAGCATAGGGGGTATTTTTCTTTGAGCCACGAAAGCCCATTTTACCCGCCGATGCCCAGGAGATAACCTGGCCGTTCATGTTGGTGATCGAAATGATAATATTGTTGAATGTGGCCCGTATATGTACCTGACCAACAGGTTCAACAATTACCACCCGCTTTTTCGCTTTGTCTTTGCGTTTTGCTTGAGCCATTGTTTGTAGGTAATCGTCAATGTGTCACCGGTTATCATTACTTGTTATCCAGTGCAAACACTGAGCAACCACAAATGGTCCGTATGACGATGAGCGACCGATTAATTATTTCGTTACTTTCTTCTTATTAGCAACTGTCTTCCGCTTACCTTTTCGGGTACGAGAGTTGTTCTTCGTATGCTGACCACGAACCGGCAGACCTTTACGGTGCCGCAGACCCCGGTAGCAACCGATGTCCATTAACCGTTTGATGCTCAACTGCACTTCTGAGCGCAACTGACCTTCAACCTTGTACTCGTTCGAGATCGCGTTACGAACGGCGCTCGCTTCATCGTCCGACCATTCGCTGGCTTTCTTATCAACGCTGATACCAGCATCGGTCAGAATTTTCTTTGCGCGGCTGCGTCCAATACCGAAAATGTATGTCAACGCAATTTCGCCACGCTTTTTGTCTGGAATATCAACACCTGCAATACGTGCCATACTTAGCCTTGTCTTTGTTTATAACGGGGATTCTTTTTGTTGATCACGTAGAGCTTTCCCTTCCGACGGATCACGATGCAGTCTACACTGCGCTTCTTGATTGACGCTTTAACTTTCATTTTCGACTTACGTTTTACAATGTCTGAATTACGGCATACGACCTAGAAATCGTAAAACGTAATTCGTAATTCATTTGTACCGATACACAATTCGCGCCTTGCTCAAATCGTAAGGCGACATTTCCAATTTTACGCGATCTCCCGGCAAAATTTTGATGTAGTTCATCCGCATTTTGCCGGAGATGTGAGCGATTACTTCGTGCTTGTTTGCCAGTTCTACCCGGAACATTGCATTCGATAATGCTTCCAAAATCACACCGTCCTGTTCTATAGAATTCTGCTTTGCCATGTTTGCTTTAAGCCGCTATCAATTCCTGTGTTTCAATCATCAGGCTTGTATTCGCGGTAACTGCTTCTATGTATTCAAAGGTTGTCAGAATTTCGGGCTTTCCTTTTCGCACGGCTACCGTATGTTCAAAATGAGCCGAGGGTTTTCGATCAACCGTCCGAATTGTCCAGCCATCACGCTCCTGTACAATGCCTTTCTTACCGAAATTAATCATTGGCTCAATCGCCAAAATCATGCCTTCTTTAAGCTTAGGTCCCTGTCCGCGTTTGCCATAATTCGGTACTTCAGGCGCTTCGTGCAAATCTTGACCTACACCATGTCCAACTAATTCCCGAACTACCGAATACCCAAAACTCTCTGTGTATGTCTGAATAGCGTAACCAATATCGCCAACCCTATTTCCCTCTATCGCTTTTCCTAAACCGATATACAACGATTCTTTTGTACGGGTTAGTAATCGACGAACAGCCGGACTAACTTCTCCAATTGGGTAAGTATAGGCGCTGTCACTATGATAACCATTCAGCTTTACACCACAATCAATCGAGATGATATCACCGTCTCGGAGTTCGTAGCGGCTTGGAAACCCATGCACAACTACGTCGTTAACCGAGATACAGAGAGAAGCCGGAAACTTATTATATCCCAGGAACGATGGAATGCCTCCATTATCCTTAATAAACGTTTCGGCAACTTTATCCAGTTCCTTTGTGGCGATACCAGGTCGGATAAGCTTTGCTACCTCAGCATGAGCTTTTCCGAGCACTTGGGCACTGATTTTGATCAGAGCGATTTCTTCATCGCTTCTGAAATAAATCATTTTATCCTTCTTATCGGAACTACTCATGTCAATTAGGCGGCTACTGTCTCACTATTGGTACGTCCTTGAACGCGGCCTGATTTCATCAAACCTTCATACCGACGCATTAATAGATAGCTTTCAACTTGTTGTAAAGTATCGAGTACTACGCCGACCATAATGAGCAGTGATGTTCCACCGAAGAATTGCGCAAAACCACTGGTCATACCCAATAAATTGGCAATAGCCGGTAGAATAGCCACGATGGCAAGCATAATTGCACCCGGTAAGGTAATACGATCCAACACAGTACCGATGTATTCTGAAGTCTGAATACCTGGCTTAACGCCCGGAATAAATCCGCCACTACGTTTCATATCGTCGGCAATCTGAACAGGGTTGACAGAAATAGCCGTGTAGAAAAACGTAAAGATGATAATCAGCAGGGAAAACAACAGATTGTATTGCCAAGTCGTATAGCTTTGAAAAGCGTTCTGGACACTAGCAGCAAAATCACTTTTTTCCGCAAACAAACCTGCCACGTATGTCGGTATAAACATTAATGCCTGAGCGAAAATGATCGGCATTACACCGGCTGCATTCAGTTTTAAGGGTAGGTACTGACGTTGACCGCCAACAACTTTATTCCCAATAACCTGTTTAGCATATTGAATTGGAATACGTCGGACTGCTTGTGTCAGGACAACAGCGCCCATAATTACAAAAAACAGGCCCACTAGCTCCAAGACAAAAATCAAACTGCCGCCCGTACCACGCGATAGAGCTTCTCCGTAAATAGCACCTGGAAGCCTTGATACGATCCCAATCATAATAATCATTGAGATACCGTTACCAATTCCTTTATCTGTAATCCGCTCACCAAGCCACATACAGAAAATGGTGCCAGCTGTAAGAATAAACAGAGACGAAATCGTGAACAAGCCCCGATCAATCAGTAATGCTTCCTGCGGAATCGTTGTGCGAACATAGGTAATAGCTTGAACTGCTGTTACGCCAATCGTAAGCACCCGTGTAATTTGATTCAGTCGTTTACGTCCTGACTCACCCTCCTTCTGCATTTTCTGGAAGTAGGGTAATGCCAGCGTAAGTAGCTGAATAGCAATCGAAGCCGATATATACGGCATGATTCCCAGTGCGAAGATCGACGCTTTGCTAAACGCTCCACCTAAAAAGGTGTCTAACAAACCAAGCAATCCCTGAGGATTAAGATTTAATTTGTTAGGATCAACGCCAGGTAGTACAATGGCCGAGCCAAGACGAAACGCTGTTATAAACAACAACGTGTTCAGGATTCGACCCCGCAACTCGTCAATTGCAAAAATATTCTTAAACGTGGTGATGAGTCGATTCATAAAAGTAGGTCGGTCGTTACCTTGCTTACAACTTAATTAGCTGCTTCCTCTTTTGCTTGTTTGGCGGACACAATGGCTTTCCCGCCAGCTTTCTCGATAGCTTCTTTCGCGCTGCTTGAGAAAGCGTGGGCGTGAATTTCAATAGCAGCTGTCAGTTCGCCACGGCTTAATACTTTAACAAGATCTTTTCTACTGACCAGTCCATGCTGGAGCAGAAAAGCCATGTCAACTATGGTAGCTTTGGTTTCGTCAACTAGTGCTTGAATCGAATCCAAATTTAGAGGCTTGTACTCGACGCGGTTAATGTTTTTAAAGCCAAATTTTGGAACACGACGTTGTAAGGGCATTTGACCACCTTCAAA
The DNA here is from genome assembly GCA_025351545.1 of Spirosoma sp. GTDB lineage: Bacteria > Bacteroidota > Bacteroidia > Cytophagales > Spirosomataceae > Spirosoma. The sequence continues at coordinate 3,095 of JANXVQ010000353.1, read as the reverse complement.
GTGTATTTTACGGCTATAACCTGAGCGTGACTGCGCTCCTTTGTGGCCACGTGTGGACGTTCCGCCCATACCTGATCCCTGCCCGCGTCCGACTCGCTTGCGCTCTCTGACGGAACCTTTTGCCGGTCTAAGGTTGCTTAAATTCATGTTATTTGTTGGGAGAAAAGAGTAAAACAAAAGATAGTGAATCAGTGTTAAAACTGAATTCGTTTATCGTTTATCTTTCTGCATCTACCCTTATTTAGTGATAAAAAGATGATTCTTTTGGTCCTTCGGTATTGCCCTAACTCTCGGTTACGACAGCCTGAAAACCAAAAGAATCGCAAAGATACTTAAATTTCTTCAACCTTCACCAGATGCTTCACCTTATTGATTGCACCTTTCAGCGCGTCGTTGTATTCCAGTTCGACGCTGCGGTTTATTTTGCCCAAGCCTAGTGACTTGATTGCATTTTTTTGAGATAGCGGTCGTTTAATGGTGCTGCTGACCTGCGTAATGCGTACTCGTGCCATGTCTTTTGCTCCTTTTTGTTAACCGTTAAATACTTTTGCCAAACTTATCTGACGCTGGAAAGCTACCTGATGTGGTAACCGCATTTTTAGTAGGGCAACAAGTGTAGCCTTTACTACATTGTGAGGATTTGATGAACCCTTAGATTTCGCCAGGATATCATGAATACCAGCCGATTCAAGAACGGCCCGCATAGCACCACCAGCGATTACACCTGTACCCGGAGCGGCTGGTTTTAGCAGGACAAAGCCACCGCTAAATTTACCTTCCATTTCGTGAGGAACTGTGCGCTTCAGAAGTGGGATCTGTACCAGATTCTTCTTGGCGTCTTCTACTCCTTTGGCTATCGCGTCCGTTACTTCATTGGCCTTACCCAATCCGTATCCAACGACACCGTTACCGTCGCCAACGACGACAATTGCCGAGAAACTGAACCGTCGACCACCTTTTACCACCTTCGCTACACGGTTGATGGCTACAACCTTTTCCTTAAGGTCGGCTTCGTTGAATTTTGTCGGTCTTGCTGAATTGATGTTCATTGCTTAGAACTTAAGGCCTCCCTCGCGGGCTGCATCGGCCAATGCTTTTACTTTACCGTGATATAAGTAGCCATTGCGGTCGAACACAGCTGAGCTGATATTCTGTGCAACTGCTTTTTCAGCCAGTCGCAGACCAACTTTCTTCGCCGTGTCGATAGTATTACCTTCGGCTTCGCTTTTCAGCTCGGCCGATGATGCGGCTGCAAGAGTGCGGCCGGAAATGTCATCGATGAGTTGCGCGTAGATCGCTGTGTTAGAGCGAAAAACTGATAAACGGGGGCGTTCGGCTGTACCTGATACTTTCGCCCGGATACCGAACTTAATCCGCTGTCTTCTTTCTTGTTTATTCGTTGCCATGTTATTTGATTCCGACCAAATAGGCGTTTATATAGTTGATAGTCGAGGCTTGACGTTTGATATTTAATCGCGATAAAATCTCGATCATCAAACGTCAAACACCCAACCTTATTTCTTAGACGAGGACTTACCAGCTTTCCGGCGAACTTGTTCTCCAATGAAGCGAATACCCTTTCCTTTATAAGGTTCAACTTTACGGAGCGAGCGAATTTTAGCTGCTACATCACCAAGAAGTTGCTTATCCGAACCTTCCAAATATACTTTGGGGTTCTGACCTTTCTCCGTTACGGCTGTTACCTTAATTTCGGTTGGAACGGCTAGATACACATTGTGTGAATAGCCAAGTTGCAATTCGAGAATGTTGTTAACAACAGAAGCTTTATAACCAACCCCAATTACTTCGAGATCGAGTTTAAAGCCTTCGCTCACACCTTTTACCATATTGCTTAACAACGAACGGTATAAGCCGTGTAGTGCTTTATGGCGTTTCTGCTCGGTAGGGCGTGATACTTGAACATTACCTTCTTCAATTGCTACCGAAATGTCCGGATTAACCAATTGGGTCAAGGTTCCTTTAGGCCCTATTACCGTTACGACGTTTAGTTCGTCGACAGACAACGTAACGTTGCTGGGCAGGGCTATGGGTTTCTTACCTATACGTGACATCGTTCAGTTCGGATTAATATACGTAACATAATACTTCTCCACCGACGTTCAGCGTCTTGGCTTCCTTATCCGTCATTACACCTTTGGAGGTCGAAATGATAGCGACACCTAAGCCATTCAGGATACGCGGCAGATTATCGGCTCCCCGATACTGTCGCAGACCTGGCCGACTAATGCGTTGTAGGTCAACGATAGCAGGCTGCTTCGTTGTGGGATTGTACTTCAGCGCAATCTTGATGACGCCTTGAGGAGTACTGTTATCGTCGAACTTGTAGTTCTGGATGTACCCTTTCTCGTACAAAACTTTGGTAATTTCTTTCTTTATATTTGAAGCAGGTATCTCCACAACCCGGTGCTTAGCCCGGATGGCGTTTCTAACACGCGTCAGAAAATCTGCTATTGGATCTGTATTCATTCGTAGTGTTGCGTTACTTGCAAACGTCTCTTTTTGAGAATGTTCGCAAAATTACGGAAACTGAATTGCAATTAGAAATGGAATCTGGAATTACCAGCTTGCCTTAGTTACACCTGGGATCTTGCCTGCTGATGCCATTTCCCGGAATGTTACCCGTGAAATGCCAAACTTGCGCATGTAGCCCCGAGGACGACCCGTTAATTTGCACCGATTATGCAGACGAACAGGAGACGAGTTTTTAGGCAGTTTATCCAAACCGATGTAGTCACCAGCAGCTTTCAAAGCGGCCCGCTTTACAGCGTATTTAGCCACTAGCGCTTCGCGTTTCCGTTCCCGTGCTTTTATTGATTCTTTTGCCATTATCTTAACCTTTGTATCGTTTGTTATTTACCACTTTTAGCAAACTGCATTACCATTGCTTTCAGCAACTCGTAACTCTCATTATCAGTGTTGGCAGTCGTCACAAATGTGATGTCCATCCCCGAAATGCGGGCTACTTTGTCAATGCTAATCTCAGGGAAGATAATTTGTTCCTGCACACCGAAGGTATAGTTTCCGTGGCCGTCGAACCCTTTATCGCTAATGCCTTTGAAGTCACGAACACGGGG
>JANXVQ010000342.1 GCA_025351545.1 Spirosoma sp. | reverse complement strand
CTGAGCGTTAAGTGTTTATCCTTTTTTCTTCCCCGTTGTTATTGCTTTGCCTTCTAGTTCGTTAGCCTGACGAGACAGAGCTTTGGCTTGCTCAGCCGCTTCACGGGCCAATTCTCGCTTTTGGTCGGCTTCTTCCTGCTCACGAATCCATTCGTAAATGGCCATGTCTTTGAACTTGGCTTCCATAAAACTGTAATACCCCGGATCGGCTTGCTTGGTGTAACGAACCCGCCAATTGTCCGCCCAAAAGGCTTGCTGATACTCGTCCCGCTGACTGCGCCAACTCAACGCAAACCAGACCGACGTGACCAGTAGCACCACCATCAAGCCAAAGGCATAGGCACCGTACTGCACGTATTGACTCATTTTGTACTCCGGTCGTTGGCGGTTTAGCTGCTCCATCCGGTCGAGCCGCGTCGTGATCGCGCTCAGATCTACCGCTGCGGGCGCTTGTTTAACCTGCGTTTGCAGCTCCTGCACCGCTTTGGTTAAACCCGCGATACTAGCCCCGTAATCGGCGGGGGCTTCGCTGGGCAGCTTCCCGACGCGGGTTTTAATGGTGTCGATGTCGTTGATTAACCCTTTTAAGAGTTCACTAATTAATTGGCTCTCGTCCATCTCACATAGAGCGGCCATAGCCGCGTTTGGGTTGTTTATCGTCGATTTGCGGGGACTTCTCTACTTTCTGGGCCTTCGCCCGTTCGTTCGCCTGTTCGATCTCCAGAGCCTGTTTCTGGCGTAGCTGCGCATTTAATCCAAGTTGCGCCTGAAGCTGGCCCATGCCTAAATTCTGGTGGAGCTTGGAGCCTTTGAAAGCAAGCTTAATTTCTTCCCCGTTGTCGCCCTGTTTGACCTGCTCGAAACTAATGCCGCGCGGCTGGCCTGCCTGATCCCGGTTAACGATCATGGAAATGTTATGTCGCGCTAAATCGTCGCGCAACTCCTGGCCACTGGCCGAACGGTTCAGACTCGCCCGCACCTGGTCCCGGATCTCAATCCGGCTGCGGTCGCGCTCAGGTAGTTTCTCCAGACTCTGCCGGTGCGCCTGTTCGTTCATCGGCGTCAAGTCATACTTCTGTTCGATCTGGCGTAAAAGTGTCTCAGAACGGCTAAAATTGTGGCTATCGCTAACGGTCTGCCCATCATTGGCTACCCGGTTGGCAATGATGTGAAAATGGCTGTGGCCGGTGTCCCGGTGCTCAATCACTGCGTACTGCGACTGAGCCAGGCCCATGCCTTTCAGATAGTCGCTGGCCACCGATTGCATCAGCTGCGGAGTAGCCCGTAACCGGGCCTCGTCCTGAGGATCAAAGCTAATAGCGGTATGCCACACGCTGCGGCTTAGGTCGGGGTTCATCTGGGCTTGGCGCACAAAGTCGGCCACCATGGCCCCCTGCTCGTAATCGCGCACCCCCTGCGACAAAATCACCTCCCCTTTCCCCTTTTCCACCTTTTCCATGTTGTAGCCGCAGCAGCCCTTGAAGCTGCGGCCGATACTGGTTTTGCCGATCATGAGTCCGAGGGTTTGTTTAAGAGCTGGCTTAACTGCTGAAGTAATCGACTGGCCTCAAAAGCGATGGAGCGGATACCGTCGGCGTTGGCTTTGTGGGCGATCTGATTAAGATTGTTCCCCACCTTGGCCACCTCGTTTAAGGTCGCGTTCTCCTCCGGTGTTAATCGCACCTGGGCCTGACCACTCAGCACGATCTGACGGCAATAATCCGACAGGTTTAACCCCGCTCGCTCGGCCCGTTTCTTGATGGCCAGCTCCTCCAGACCCGTCACGTAGAGGTTGATTTTCTTATCGCGTTTTTTGACGCTGGGCGGTCGGCCACCCTTCTTTTTAACTGGTTCATTCTCGACCATAGCTCGCTGGATTACGTGGTTTTTGTACCCCCGACAGTCGGAGGGGGGACAGCCGTTTACACCGAAAAAGCCCGACGATAGGAGGGTTTTTAAGGTGTTAAACATGGCTGGCTACTCAATCAGACCAGCAAAGTACGTACGCGCCAGCTTTTTCGCAAACAGACCGATTATTTTCTTTTTTAGATTGATTTAGATTAGCCGAGTAAACGTTGCCAAAAGCTTTTCTTACCTGGTTCAGGCATTCGGTTGGCAATCCCTTCGACCATCTTGGTTAAGTGGTCGATCTGGTTCTGAATATCAACCGGAGCGGCTGGTAGTTGACTTTGGGTAAGCTGGCTTTGTACTAAGCTGCGGATATCTTCGTTCACGTACTGACCCAACGTTTTACCCGCTCGCTCAGCAGCCTTTTCGATAATCAATCGGGTATCACGTTCAACTCCGCGAATCGACCAAGTTACAGGGCTATTACTCTTGGACGGTAAGCTAGTCTTAGCATCTGAGATGGGTACAGTGTTTTCAGCTTTCATTCGAATGTCTTACAAGTGTAAGACACATATTTAACTAAAATTTGATAAAATGTGTGCCTGTAAGACAAAATTCAAAAAATGTAAGACACGTATATAGGCTTGTAAGACAAAACAAAGAAAGTGTCTTACAAGCAGTTTAAACTACTACAAGACAGACTCTCCGTGACCCTATAATTTATCGTTCATGTTTATCGCTCATACCATGTTCGCGCGTGATTTTGGCGACCGTTTGACCGCTATTCTGTTATTTAGAAATCATCACTATCTACGATTCTGAGAATCGTCCTGCTTTCATTTCCCTTGCTAATTACCAGTAAATTTTAGGTTTTTTTCTCTACTTTTCACTAGCTCACTTTGAGTGATTCAGGACGCTCAAAAAATATAATAAATAAATTTTCTTATGCATATCAAATAGTTATTAACTAGAAAATTAGTGTTTGGAAAAATGAATTATCCTTCTCAAATTACAGTGATACATAATTGATAATCAACTTACATAAACTCTATTACCTAAACCATATCTGCATATGAAACTGTTCATTTTTTCAATTTGCATTTCGATTTTGTGTTGTTATTTTCCGGCACATGCCCAACACAGCTATTGGTCGATAGGACCCATTGTATCTTTGGATCAATATATTGTTAATCTTCCAAGTGGGGTAAATGGAGCATCTATAAGAAATCCAGTAGCATTAAGCTATGGAGTTAATCTATCGTACACAGTCAAACAACTGCTTTTTGACGTCAAGATTTTGACATCAGAAAGAGAATATAGATACAGTCAGACTTATCCTATTACCAGCAGTCCAGACATTACAACTTATACAACTATAAAAGCTCAATATCTAATCCTTCCAGTTACAGTTTCTTATCGTTTGATCTCTAAGAACCGTTTCAATATGTTTGCAGGGCTGGGCGCGATAGGCGAATGGTTACCAAACAGTTTTGAAAGTTATAGCACGAATAAAGATGGAATGATTTTATCAGACCCAGGTTTGAAGGCAGATCCTGGGCATAAGTTTCGTATAGGGGGAAATGCTCAGGTCGTTTTTCGATTTAGTTTAACAAATAAAATTCTACTTTCTCTGGAGCCATCGTATCATCTCTTTTCTAGAGTAGGAGTTCCGGTAGGTTACACTAACCAACACGCGTTTAGCGGCATACTTAGTTTTGGATACAAATTATAAGTGGACATGTGAAGAAACTTATTCTTTTACTGTTTTTAAATAAATGCTAAATTAAATTCATGAGTATTATTTAGCATCAATATCAAAGATTGTAAAAAAGTCATAAACAAGATAGGGGACTGCAAAATAGCTTATTTGCAGTCCCCTATCTTGTTTAAATTTAGGTAATATTTACTCCAAGATGACTCTTATTTTTTCGAGTTGCTTTTCCTTGGTCTGTCGTGAATTAGTAACATGTAAATAGTAGGTTCCTCGAGGTAAGTCTTGGACATCAAATTGTATTTTATTTCCATCTTTAAGTGCCTTTTTATTGTAAGCCTCTTGAATATTGACTGCCCTGATCGGCTTTGTAGACGAATCTGAATATAGCTCAATATTATCCGGTAGGGCATCGACCTTATCCACCTCATCAAATTGCACTATCAAGTAGTCTCTTGCCGGATTCGGCTGCACAGTGTAACGTGCAAAACAGTTCTGGGAACAGATTGTCAGTGTACTTTGCGTACTGCCACATGCGTTAGATATCTGCAGGCTTAAATAGTAGCAATCTGCCGTATATGAATTAAACGCAGTATTGGCATTGTAGTAATTAGTTATATAGGCATTACCTGGATTGCTTAGCGACCAAGTGTAAGAAGCGGTGGCAACAAATGGCTGCGCTTCAATAGAAGCAAAATTATTGACACATACGGTAGCGTTACTTGTAGGCTGACCGTTTACTGCAACATAAGCAAATGGAGGTGGGCCAGTATAGACGGTTATGTTGTAAGTATAACCATTATCAACAGAGACACTAATCGTGATGTATCCACTACCAATGTTAGGAGCCACCGTCACCGTATTCCCACTTCCTGAAATTGAGGCATTTCCTGAAGGCACCGACCAGTTATAATATGAAGACGATATAGGTATTTGAAATTGCGTGGCACTACAGATCAGACCTGTCGTCCCGGAAAGCTGATTGATGGGATTTACTTCTGTGATTACCACATCATCCATTTTGGTAGTGCCTGCGTATACATTGCTTGGGTCGGCATGAATCCAGACTTGAGAAAAGGTCTTTTTGGGATAAAATAAAGTCGAAAGTGACCCATTTGCTGACTGATGGAATATTTCTTGCCGATCGCTGCTTGAAATGTTTGGTAGAGGAATAGATGCATTACCATCATAAGGTGTCAATCCATTACAGGCTTCAAACACAAACAGTGATGTGGATACTTTCATTGAGACTTGGTAAGCCTTGCCACCCTGTAGGGTCAAGTTTTGGTAGATGCCCTCATCATCAGCGGGATAGGTTTGACCACCATACGTAGGTGGTCCAGAAAAATTGCCATAAAAGAAATTGTTACCGGATTCAAGACCCCAACCGATATTTTGATTGCAAGCTCCACCATTATTCGTTTGAATCTGTGGGGAGCCGTGTGCCTGCTCCCAACCTTGGACGCGAGTTGGAGTGCGGAAAGGTGATTCACATACGATACCGGATGTGTGAACGGTTTCAAAGCCGCCATTCGTAATTAGATTTTGAGAAAAGCCATGATTTGTTAGGCATAAGAAAACACCTAGCAGGAAGCTTAAAATGAGAATAAATTTTGTTTTCATAAAGGAAAGCTTTTACGTGGATAACTACTGATTTATAGTTTGAAAACCCAAAATGCAGCCATTCTGAGCACGCTGAATGATTGATTCTGCATTGTTGTGACTTCCATGAGCCAAACATGGTTGTAATAG
>JANXVQ010000334.1 GCA_025351545.1 Spirosoma sp. | reverse complement strand
TGCATACCAGAGAAGGGGCCGAAGCATTTGGGTTTCTCTATGCACCCAAAAAATATGATCGCCCGGTAAAGAGCGCAAAAACAGAAGTTGAGTCGCATTAATGTGCCCACGGGCTTTAGCCCGTAGTTTGTATAATCGATGTAATCTACCATACGGGCTTTAGCCCGTAGATACAGTCAATAAAAAAGGCGTAATCCACATTAATGGATACGCCTTTTTATTGACTCTAACCGAACATCTTAATATTCGTCTTCGTTGAAAAAGAAGTCATCTTTGGTTGGATAGTCCGGCCAGATTTCTTCAATGCTTTCATAGGGCTGACCATCGTCTTCGAGTTCCTGAAGGTTCTCAACGACTTCGAGTGGGGCACCGGAGCGAATCGAATAGTCAATTAATTCGTCTTTGGTGGCAGGCCAGGGGGCATCTTCCAGGTAGGATGCCAATTCGAGTGTCCAGTACATAGTGTATTCGATAGTTAATGACTATTTTCTAATATGGGTGCAAAAGTAAAAAAACCGTTAATATCCAAGCTCTTTTCGGCAAAAATGTTCTCGGTTGTTCTTTTGACAGGATTTAGGCCATTAACGCATAAAACCAATGTTTGTTTCTATTCTGAGAAATAAACTGGCGCTTTTGCGTTTCAGCTACGAATATGAATCCTGAACGATTTATTCTGTTCGTACAATTTTTTGTACTTCGCGAAGCAATCATAGCTAAAATAAACGTAGAACGGCGATTTACCAAATTTTTAGTACATATTCACCTGTACCCTCATTTATGTTAATTGAAGTATGCGCCTATTCGCTTAATTCCTGCCTGACAGCACAACGGGCCGGGGCCGGGCGGGTTGAACTGTGCGGTGGGTTGGCCGAAGGCGGAACTACACCCAGCGCGGGACTAATTCAACTGGTCCGCCAGCATTTAACCATTCCTTTTTACGTGATGATCCGGCCACGCGGAGGTGATTTTTTATACTCCGAGACAGAACTGGCAGTCATGGAGGCCGATATCCTTGTGGCAAAAACTTTGGGTGCCAATGGTGTCGTGTTGGGCATTTTGCAAGCCGATGGCACAATTAATGAGCACCAAACACGGCAGTTAATCGAATTAGCCAAACCTTTACCGGTCACCTTTCATAGAGCGTTCGACATGACTCGCGATCCACTCGAAGCGCTCGAAGCCATCATTCGTACTGGTGCCATTCGAATCCTCACCTCCGGTCAGTGCCAAACGGCCGAACGTGGCTTATCTACTTTTCGCCAACTAACACAACAGGCTGCCAATCGCATTGAAATTATGGCGGGAGCGGGAGTTAATGCTCAAAATGCCAGTCTGTTGATAGCATCAGGAGTGAATGCACTGCATTTAAGTGGTAGTCAGAAAGAAGTCAGCAACATGGTTTTCCGTCAACCATTGGTGTCAATGGCTTCTGCTTTGCCTGATGAATATGAGTACATCGAAGCGAATGCTGAGAAAATTCAGGCAGTGGTCAAGATTGCGAAGGCTACTATAAAACAATCGCTCGATTTCCCGAAATAAATACCCGGTCGCTGAAAACCAGTTTCAGCGCCTGCGACAAAACGATTTTTTCTACGTCTTTACCTTCGGTCGCCATATCAGCAGCCGTGTGGCGATGATCTACTTCTTTTACATTTTGGGCAATAATCGGTCCTTCGTCCAAGTCGTTATTGACGAAGTGAGCCGTTGCCCCTATGATTTTTACGCCCCGTTCGTAGGCCTGCCGGTACGGATTAGCTCCCACAAACGCGGGCAAAAACGAGTGGTGAATATTGATAATTCGATTCGGGAAATGGTTTACAAAACCAGCTGTCAATACCCGCATATATTTGGCCAGCACTATGTATTCTGGCTCATAAATGGCTATCGTCCGCAAAATAGCCTCCTCATGTTCCTCTCTGGTTTTGCCTTCATGCGAAATGTGATGAAACGGAATACCGAACTTGCTCACTAAAGGCTGCAACATATTGTAATTGCTCACAACAGCCAGAATATCGGCATCCAGCTCATCAAAAGCATACCGAATGAGCAACTCGCCCAAGCAGTGATGCTCTTTGGTTACCATCACAACGATATTTTTCCTGCGTTTAGGATTCAGGCGAAAGGTAATTCCTGATTGACCGGGAGCTTCTGCACGATCATGAGTATGATCACCTAAACCGGGTACTGTTGTCTGCAATTCATGCAGCAGAACGGCACTGTCGAAGCTGTCGTACGCCACCCCAGCCTCAAATTCCGTTCGCATGAAAAACCGTCCCGACGGACTAACATATTCATCGTTATGAATGATGTTCAGGTTGTGGCGATACAACACACCCGTTACATGATAAATCAGGCCCTTACTGTCGGGACCATCCATAAGCAATATATGTTTGTCGGGAACCGTCATACACTGTTTTGAATAAATCGGTCAAAAGTAGTAAATGCCAACTGTTTATTCCTTTATTTTGAGCCGTAAGCCCTATATCTATGGTAAACA
>JANXVQ010000235.1 GCA_025351545.1 Spirosoma sp. | reverse complement strand
GACATCGTAAATCGGCAGAACGTTGACACCGCCCGATACGCCAATAGCTAATTTGGCTAATGCGGGTAAGTTGAAGCGATAGGCAACACTGCCATAAACACCAGTTGTAGCAAACAAACCCATGCGGTCGTTCAACGCCTGAAACCCCAACCCGATACGGCCGTTGGCAATGGCGCCATCGGCCGAAACGCTCTGTGTTATGGGTGCATAACGAACACTAATCCATTTGCGCCGTAGAAAGGCCGACAAATTAAATGACTCCCGACTACCGGCATAAGCCGGGTTAATGCTCAGTGGATTCAGCAGGTATTGCGAATAGAGAACTTCTTTTTGCGCCTGAGCACGTTGGCCTGTTAGCAGCAACAAACTGCCGACCAACAAGAAAACAAAGGAATGAGTGAAAACAAAACGCATATGAACGTTGAAATAGAAAGCCAAGTTGCAAGGGTTTGGGCAAAAAACCTAAAACGCCAAACATCCCGAATTTAGTAGCGAGATGTTTGGCGTTTTTACTCAATGCGTTCCGTTAGGTGAACAATGGATTATACTCCAATTATTTTAACCGCAAACGGGAGTAAAATACGGTTAGTCCAATTTCAGAATTTTGATTTCCGTCCGGCGGTTTTGCTGATGTTCCTCTTCAGGGCAGTTCACACCGTCTTTACATTTGTTCAACAAGGCACTTTCTCCATAGCCTTTTGCCACCAGTCGTTTTGTTGCAATACCTTTCGATTTCAGATAAGCCACTGCCGATTTAGCCCGATTGCCTGACAAGGTTTTGTTATAAGCCGCCGTTGCCCGACTATCTGTATGCGACCGCATTTCGATTGTCATACCCGGATATTTGCTTAACAGCGTCACTACTTTATCCAGTTCGATAGCTGCCTCAGGCCGAATGGTTGCTTTGTTGACATCATAATAAATGTTGTCAACTTTAATCACGTCACCCTTTTTAAACATGAGCAGATCAGTTGACCCAACACCTTCTTTATCGACGTGAGCCCCAATCGTTCCCATATTATCTTTCGCAGCTTCGAGTGCGTAGGCGCAACCAGATTTCAGCGTAAACTCATAATTTCCATCAGAATCAGACGTCGTTTCCAAAGAGGTTCCATCGCACTCATTCACTGATATAACTTTTGCATTCGCAATGGGCTTTCTATCATTTTGGGTCATTACTCGCCCACGAAGCGCTAGTATAGCTGATTTTTCGGCATCTTCGGATTTAACCAACAGAATTTCCAGAAGGGATGGCTGATCATCGGAAAGGTCTTTAGTCGAAAAACCAACTTTACTGTCGATATAACCGCCCCGGCTGGCTAAGAATTTAAACTCGCTGTCAACATCCAGGCAAATCCGCACCACGCCCTCAGCATCGGTCTTAAGTTCTTTCTGTTTATCGTTCACCGGATTATCTGTAGCTACAAATGTATTGGCGAGCGGCTCTCTCGACGTGGCATCCATCACGCTCAGCGTCAATTCGCGGCAAGGATACAGCGAACCTTCGCGAGTGAACCGATACACATCATCGTCGGCGCCACCATGTTTACGGTTACTGCTGAAATAGCCTGTGTTACGATCCCCGTCGGTTACGATACCGAAATCATCTTTAGCCGAATTGATTGGCTCCCCCAAATTACGAACGACTTTACCTTGCTGGCCATCGGCTGTAAGCTGCGCGTAGAAAATATCCAGATCACCTAACCCGGGACGACCATCTGAGGAGAAATAAATATTTCCTTTTGCATCTGCAAACGGAAAGAGTTCGTTCCCTTTCGAGTTCACTTCCTGGCCAAGATTAACGGGCTCACCCCATTTACCATTACTCCATTTAGACACATAAATATCCGTGCCGCCAAAACCGCCCGGCCGGTCAGACGAGAAATAAAGCAGTTGATCATCTTTAGACAATGCTGGATGCCCGGTCGAAAACTCATCGCTATTAAACGTCAATTCTTCTGCTTTGCTCCAGATTCCACTTGTTTGCGTAGCCGTATAAAGTTTAAGCTTATTTACGCCATCGGTGCTTTCGCGATAGTGACCCTCATTAAAATTATTACGTGTAAAAATCACCCGCGACCCATCTTTAGTGAATGTTGCAGGACCTTCGTGGTATTTTGTGTTTAATGTTCGGCTAAACCGATCCGATTCGCTGATGGGCTGATCTTCATACCCCAGACTGATATTATTTCCTCCGAAGAAACCAATCGTACGCGTATCATTGGCAGTTGATGCGGTGTAATCATCACTACCAAGCGGCCGGATTAATCGCGTGCGCACTTGTTTAGACGATGCGATACTTCCCCCTAAACTTGACGTCTTCGAGGCCCGTATTGTTTTCAGATCCGGCAAGTAATACAGGTCCAGAAATGGTGTATTATTCCATTTGAATACGCGTTTGATTCCGTTTCCATCGCTGCCTGCCGATACAAATACCAGCCCATCTTTATAGATTACAGGGCTGAATTCGGCATTGCGGGTATTCATGGTCAAAAACTCGACTTTATAACTACCGGCATTGCGGGTAAGTGCACTCACATCGCGATAGAGTTTCGAGAACGACGGGCTGCGTTTATCGCTTGTTTGTAAAGTACCATATTTATCATAGGCTTCCTGTGCTTCGTGGTATTTACCGTTGCTGGCCAGGGTTTGAGCATAAAACAAATAGCACTTTGTATAGTCGGCAGGGAGATTGCCACTGCCAATTAAATCGTGGTATACGCGCTCGGCATTTTGCATATCGCGTATTTGCTGATAGCTGTAGCCTAATTTAGCCCGTGCATCCAGACGGTCAGTATCCGACAGATCCGTCGGTTTGGCAAGTGCCTGTTCATATAATTCAATAGCTTTAGCGTAGCCTAACTGATCGAATTGCCGGGCGGCCTGTTTCGTGAGCGACTGCGCCATCAACGGGCTGACCATTAGCCAGGCAAGTGCGAAAATGGGAAAAATACGTATCATACGCTGTGAAGGTTGGTAATCGGCAGAGATGTAAACAGAAAAGGTATATCCTCACTGATAGAACAGGAGAATATACCTTTTCAACAAGCAAATACTGGGCCGAAATTAATGTTGAGTGAGTGAATGATAGAATGACTCAATAGCAGGCGAAAAGGCCTTATTCATCCATTCTATCATTCGCTCACTTAACATTCTAAAAATAGCGCGGAGTCAGAATACGATTCTTACCGAAGCCGAACTCATACCGGATCATAATCTCGTGCGAGCTTGGTGCTACACTCTGCAACTGGCTCATGGTGCGGTCGTACGCATAACCAAACCGAAACTGGTCTGTCAACTGTACTTCCAGCATACCAACGATAGCATCGGTCGTGTACTTGGTCCAGGATGAAAACTGATTCCGACGAATAGAAGCGCCAAGAGCAATGCGGTCAGCAAACCAGAAATTGATGTTCGCATCAAAACCCAGTGGAGCGCCTTCTGCATACTTCACAAGCATCGACGGCTTCATTTTAACAACCGGGCTGATACCAATTACAAAACCAGCAGCCAAGTAGCCCTGACGCGCTTGTACCGACCGCGCATCGCCTACATTATACTCGCTAAGTTTGTTTTTGATCAAGCGGGGTGCTGATAAGCTTAAATACGCCCGGTCATTGCTCAGGTAGATGCCCGTACCGAAGTTCGGAAGTATCTTCGAGATATTACTGGCAAAAGCTGGATCTATCGTGCCATCGGGTGACGTTTTTACGCCAGTCAAATTGGCCAGATAGCTCGATGCACCCGCCTGCAAACCTAAAGCCAGTGTGGTT
>JANXVQ010000251.1 GCA_025351545.1 Spirosoma sp. | reverse complement strand
CGCAAAAGGAAATTGAGGAGCAAGCCCTGGTGAGCCGCTACATCATTGAGTGTTTCAAGAAAATCAGGTTGCGTGAATATTTGGAAGAAGGTCCAAAAACGCTCATTGCCGGAAATTTAATGCACCTTAGCACGAGCTTCACAGTCGATACTCAGGCCGTGCGCTATCCACAACTTGGCACTGTTATGCTACGGTTGTTGCACCCAACGGCAGCCGTGTGTGGAATGCCCCGCGATGTGGCCTTTAACTTCATTAATCAGCACGAATCCCATGACCGCGAACTTTACAGCGGTTTTCTTGGGCCGGTCAATATAAATACTAATAACGAAGGTGCCGAAAGCAACCTGTTCGTACACATTCGCTGTATGAAGCTTGAAGGAAAAATGGCAACCCTCTACGCGGGTGCGGGCCTGACCGAAGACTCGGTTCCTGAACGTGAGTGGCAGGAAACCGACATGAAATGCCAAACACTTCTTTCGGTTATCAGCAAGTTATCTTAAGTAAATGAATAAGGCAAAATGACTAATAGACAATTGTAACAATCTAACAATCAGCCTATTTTCATCATTAATTATTCATTTACCTGAGACAACTTGCTGATCCTGCTTTTCTTTACGCTCCTTCAGCAGGATCATTTGAGGCACGGGAGCCATCTTCGGCTGTTCGGTCTCCAGCTTCACTGGCCGCCGACGATTGCGTGTCAGCATCGGGAGCAGTACCGTCTGTAACGGCGGTTTTCGTCGTAACGAGTTGTTCTTCGTCCGGATCCGGAATCGAATCTGCCATAGTAGTGTTAAGCAAAGAGATGTAGTGAAATGATTCAAACGACTTGCCGCTAACCGGCAAGCTGACAACTGTTACTAACAGTAGATTGTTAATCCATACTATCGTCGTCCAGATCGTCTTCGATGGTGTCGTCGTCTAGATCTTCCTCCAGATCAGCTTCATCGAAGTCACCTTCAATGTCGTCCAAATCATCTGCTCCGTAGCCACTGGCGGCTCCTGAGCCCAGGTCATCAAATTCAGCTCCCTCGTCGTCCAAATCATCTTCATCATCGTCTAAAGCGGCCGTTTCTGGATCGGGGTTAAGCATCAGCACGTCTTCGTCCTGATCAAACGCTGGCTGGTTAATCATGGTAAACAGAGTATAAAAGTTAGTTCAACCCTCTTAACGCGTCTCTTTCCCGGAAGGTTTAATCATGGCAAAAACTAATTAAATATTTGTGCCGGAACACTACCTTCTATTTACGAGTTACGGGTTACGAGCGACCTGTTTTCTAATCGTAAACCATTATTAATGAGAAGTTATCAACTCCGGCGCCTAACCAACAAACCCATTCTTCAAACAAGGGATGTAAAACCAACTATTGATGGTTTTAAGGTATTGGGAGCTTTCAACCCGGCAGCCTGTCTTTTTAATGGTGAAGTCATACTTTTGCTGCGCGTAGCCGAAGCGCCAACGGCCGAAAAGGGATTTATTATTATCCCCTTAATTGAGGAGAAGGATGGCGTTCCTACACTGACACTCAAGCGCTTTACTGAACCCAGCGAACCCTACGACCCACGGGTTATAACGCTTAACGGTAAAGTTTATCTGACTTCATTGAGCCACCTTCGGCTGGCGCGTAGCCGCGATGGGGTTCATTTTGCTATTGACGACGAGCCATTTTTATTTCCAGCCCGGATGGATGAATCATTCGGTATCGAAGACGCCCGAATTACCTTTCTGGAAGGCAAATACTGGATTACCTACACAGCCGTATCGGAGCATGGGCCGGGTGTAGGGTTAGCTGTCACCACCGATTTTAAAACGGTTGAGCGCGTCGGCATGATTTTACCTCCACCCAACAAGGATGTCGCTTTGTTTCCGCAAAAGATCAACGAAAAGTATATGTTGTTGCATCGGCCAATGGTGTCAGATATTGGCAAACCATCGGTTTGGCTGGCCGAGTCAGAAGACGGAATACACTGGGGAAATCACCGTTTCCTGTTTGGTGGCCGGGGCCAGTCCAGCGTTGACCCTGCAACCGATCCCTTTGCCTGGGAAGGCGGTAAAATTGGTGCCGGTCCGGAACCGATTCTAACCAACGAGGGCTGGCTGGTGTGTTATCATGGTGCCGACGCAACGCATGCCTATTCGCTGGCGGTAGCTTTACTTGATAAAAATGACCCGTCAAACGTTCTGGATCGTTCTGATACACCCCTGCTTACACCAGAACTCTCGTGGGAGCGCGAAGGATTCTTCCCCAATGTAGTCTTCTCGAATGGCTGGATACAATGGCCCGATGGCAGCGACAAAGCAGGTCAGATTTGGGTATACTATGGCGCAGCCGATTCGGGAGTCGGGCTGGCAGAGTTAGTGACAGAACAACCATCAAACAAAGAGCCGTATCAAGTATGATCTGTTATATTTGATACGACTCTCTGAGAAGGTAATGAATTACCTGAAAACGTAGGTTTGTCGTACTTCGTCAATCGTAATGGCAGGTTCATAAGCTGCGTTCAGGCGGTTTGCGTTCTCCTCTACGGTAAGCTCAAAGCCAGCCTGTTTTCGACGTTCATTTACGGCTTTCGCATTGGCAATGGGCCAGACGAAACACCGCGACTGTTTTGTCTTTTTCAGTTGTCGACACGAAGCCTGCGTGCCATACAATTGTGGCTTCCCGCCATACATCAGCGATCGATCGAGCATCATAGCATATTGATAGAAAGGCAATTCACCAAGATCAGCCGCATTTTTTATCATAGGCAGATATTTCTCGATTTTGTTGGAGTGCTGAATAATGTAAAAAATTGTCTGGTTTGTAGGCGTTCCCACTAACCTTTTCCCGGGATAGCCATGCTGTTTCAGAATGGCTTCGGCACGGGCCAGGTTGGTGGTATCAATTTTAGTTTGTTCAGCCCAGAGAACACTGGCCAGTTTGGCGCGATCGGTCTTGTACACCGCACTCAAACTGTCGGTTAGTGGCTGATTATTACCCATTTTTGTCAACCATTCCCGGTTCCGCTGATCCAGTACATACATGCTATCCAGCTCACGCTTGAGCGGATTAGCCTGTTGACCGAAAGCAGAGTTAGACAAACAGGCACAAATAAGTATAAACAATGGTAAGTATCTCATAAGTAATTGTTTGATTAATTGACGCTAACCCAACAATAGTGTCTTTATTGTATTTTCGCTGGTAGCTAACTCTCCTCTTTCATGAAGCATTTCACTCAATTCTTATTTTGTGTTTTTCTATCAACTTCACTCTTTGCCCAGAGCCAGAAACGGCCGCTTACGGGTGCCGATTATGATCGCTGGCAAAGTGTACGGTCTGAAAAAATCTCGGACGACGGCCGCTGGATTGCTTACCAGATTGATCCACAGGAAGGCGATGGCCGATTAGACGTTACGTCCTCTACTACCAACGCAAATCGAACGCACTATGTTTTCCCGCGAGGCTACATGGCGCAGTTCACCGCCGACAGTAAGTTTTTGGTCATGCGGCTCAAAGTTCCTCTGGCTGATACCCGAAAAGCCAAGCTAAAGAAAAAGAAACCGGACGAAATGCCCAAAGACAGCTTACTGGTTTTAAATTTAACTACCGGCAGGCCAACAAAATTGCCCAATGCAAAATCATTTATATTCGGCAAGGACTCGGGTGTATGGCTGGCCGTGGTGCAGGAACATAAGGAAGACAAAGAGAAACCAACGCCGAAAACAGCTTCTCTGAAAGATACACTTAACCCATCGCCACCCGTTTCGACAACCACGGTAGCCACAAGGAAAGGGCCATCGAAGAAGCCAAAAGGCGATGACTTAACGCTGCTGAACATGGCCGACGGTTCGCGTAAAACAGTCCGTTACGTCTCGAACGTAGTTATTTCCGATAATGGACAATCCATATTTTACAGCAAAGAATCGGCGAATGATTCACTAAAAACGGGTGAGATAAGTATTCCGGGCGTGTTTCTGTTTAATACAGCCAACGGCCAAACAATGCTTGTCGATACCAGCGCTAAGCGAAAGATTTACAAAGGGTTAGCCATTGACAAAGCGGGTAGGCAACTCACCTGGATGGCCTCGGCCGATAGCGCCGGGAGCGATGTAAAGGTGTTTACGCTGTATTATAAAAATCTATCGCCAACGGTTGCGACAAAAGGAAAACGCAGCAAAAACGCAACTCCCGAAGCGCCGTTTACCGTTATAGCCGACACACTGACGGCAGCTTTACCCAGGGGTTGGTCGGTGAATGAGTTTCGCGAACCTAAGTTTGCCGACGATGGAAAACGGCTCTACTTCTCAACCTCGCCAATTGCGCCAAAACCAACAAAGGACACGCTGACACCCGAGGATGAGAAAGTAAAAATGGACATCTGGACCTGGACCGATAGCCGCTTGCAACCAATGCAGCAACGACGGCTTAAGGAAGAGAAAGAGCGTGGGTTTCTGGCCGTTTACGATCTCTCTTCCGGCAAAGTTACCCCCCTTGCCAACCGCGAAATACCGACTGTTGCTTTTGATCCAAAGACGAGCACGCGTTATTTATTGGGCTTGAGCGATTTGCCCTATCAAGTTCAGGCATCGTGGGACCCCGGCCACACAGACTTATATCTGGTTGACACGCAAACAGGCGATAAAAAACGAATCGCCAGTGATATAATGGCCTCGCAACCTAAACTGTCGCCCGGTGGAAAATACGCTTACTGGTTCGATGAGCGCGATTCGCTTTGGCGGGCCTGGTCGGTGACCGACGGAAAACGCCTGGACCTGACGCGCGGCCTCCCCAGTAAGTTCTTCGACGAAGAACATGACACACCTAATTTGCCCGGCTCTTATGGCTCGGCGGGCTGGACAACCGACGACCGCTACCTCTGGCTTTACGACCGGTATGACATCTGGCAAATTGACCCAACAGGTAAAGAAACCCCAACAAACCTGACGGCTGGCTGGGGCCGGAAAAATAAAATTCGGCTACGTCGCGCCGAGCTGGACAACGACGACGATGGTCCATCCGGTCGGCGTTCTGGCGCCATCGAAAAAGCAATTGACCCCAAAACCGAATTATTCCTGACGGGCATTTGGGAAAGCGATAAAGCAACCGGCATTTTGAAGAGTAAAAATGGACTGGCCGTAGCCGAACCAACCGTACTAACGCGCAGCAATCACCACTACTTTGGATTAAACAAAGCGAAAAACGCGCCGGTCATGACGTTTTACAAGGGAAACTACAAGGAACCCATCAATCTCTTCCAAACGGACACAACTCTGGCATCACCCCAACAACTGACCCACACGAACCCGCAACAGGATAGCATTCGCTGGGGAAGTGCAGAAATCGTAAAGTGGATTGGCACCAATGGCATCAAACTCGAAGGCTTACTCTTTAAGCCGGAAGGCTTCGATCCGGCCAAGAAATACCCTATGCTTACGTATTTCTACGAGCGGAACGCCGAAACATTAAATGATTATCGGGCACCATCGCCAAGCCGGTCAACTATCAATATTCCTTTCTGTGTCTCGAATGGCTATCTTGTATTCGTGCCAGACATCGTGTACACAACGGGGCAACCGGGTCCTAATGCGTATGACTGCATCGTGCCGGGCGTGTTGAGTCTGCTCGACAAAGGGTTTGTCGATCGTGACCGGCTGGGAATTCAGGGGCAGAGCTGGGGCGGTTATTATCCAATCTGGGAAGCTGCTTCCTTGGATGAGTGGCTTTACAACGGTGGTCCTTACCAGTTGGTAGTGTTCCACTTCTTGATCGGAGTCTTCTGCTACATTGACTCCGGCCATGTGGCCGGATGCCGACAGCACGAACTCGACCGGGCCGCCGTAGAGTTGCGTTGCCCGATAGGCCGATTTCCAGGGTGCGATATGATCTTCCTTCGTACCCAGAATGAAGGTCGGCGCCGTAATTTTTCGCAGATCGATCGGAGTGCCGTC
>JANXVQ010000224.1 GCA_025351545.1 Spirosoma sp. | reverse complement strand
GGCCGCCGGGGTGGAGCGAACAGCAACGTGTCAGCTACTCGTTCACTCCGCCCCGGCGGCCAGGTTTCGCTCTTTAATTTATTTGTCAGTAAGCTGATTAACCACTTCAACCAGTCGGTCGAAGTTGAGGGGTTTCACCAGCACATCGTTAAAGCCAGCGGTTTTAAATTCTTCTTCGGTATAGTTCTTGGCATTGCCTGTGATTGCTACGATGGGCACACTGGCTTTTTCTTTTTCGGGTAAAGCCCGAACTCGCCGAACGCACTCCATTCCATCCATTAGTGGCATATTGATGTCAAGCAGGAGGATATTGAAATCTTCTTTTTCCAGAATTTGCAGCACTTGCTCACCGTTTTTTACGGCCGTGATGTCGTAGTTCTGAAACTCAAGAATTTTGCGGGCTAGATTCTGGATAACAGAGCTATCTTCGGCAATCAGGACGCGTTTGGAAGCTGACATAAGTCTTAGGAGATCGTGGTTCGTTTTAGTGTGGTGAAATTATAGAGTTAAATCGGCAAACGCAAAAAGGCTTTTGTAGTAAAACTCTATAATTTCATATTTTCACTGGAATATTTTCACTGACAACCCAAGATGTACAAAAGAATAATCTAATAATCATGTTTGACTGTATGGTAGAATCTTTTCCATCACCATGAACTCAAGTGGCTGTTTAAGAATGCCGAAGCGAGGGTCGTCGGGAAATGGCTCTGTCTCGCCGGTAGGTTGGTAGCCGCGTCGCTTGTACCAGGCTATGAGTTCGAGTCGTTGCGTAATAACGGTCATGATGACAGCACGACATTCTTTTTCAATGGCAATCTTTTCAGCGGCCAGTAGTAATTGTTTGCCTATGCTGTTCGTCTGCGCATCGGGCGAAACGGTCAGCATACCCAGATACAAGTCATTGCCTTTTGTTTCTACGTAAACACATCCCAGCAAACGCCCGGCTTCTTCGTATTTTAAAATCAGCGCATCAGGATTTCGATACATCAATTGCAATGACTCTTCGCTGGTTCGGACGCCATCAATTAAATTGGCTTCGGTAGTCCAGCTTTTTTTTGAGCTTTCGCCCCGGTATGCGCTGTTAACCAGGCTATTCAATGTGGAAATATCCTTTTCGGTAATGGGTGAAATAGAATCTTGATTCATGACAAGAACACGCGCCTACAGCTGTTTATTTGCTTACTTCCCGAAAGTCCAACTGTTGAATTAGAGCGGGATTTTCGGGTGTCAGCGTGAAAAATACATCAATATTAGCTTTCTCGCCTTCCATCAAAAAGTGGCCGCGCAGCTGATTTTCGGGGATCAACTCGCCAATGCGCTGGATTGTACCTACTTTGGCGTATAAATCCTGTACTACTTTCCGCCGTATCGGAACGGATTTATCCGGGAAGAAGTTTTCGGCAAAAATGCCACTTTGCTCTGCACTCTTCCAGTCGGGCAACAATTTTACCAGTTCGGTTTTGCGTTGTGCCAGAATGCTGGATACCGGTAGCTGACGCGGTTGTAGTTTCGCAATGGCAACCAGCGTGTCAAGTACAACGCTGTTGACCGACCCAAGGTTGGCATACGTTAAATTACCGTAGGCAATTACGCCGATACCATAATCGGATAAAATGCGCCACTGGCTTCCAAAACCGGGTAATCCACCGCTGTGCCCCACGCCAACCTGACCCGTACAGTTCTTACTCCAGCCTAGTCCGTAGCCGTAACCACTTGTCGTGGGACAGAGTTGCCCTGCCGAATTTTTAGCCTGTGCAGACAAGCCCGAAAACGTCCAGGGTTGCTGCATTTCGCGTATTGAACTCCGTTTAACGGGGCCGTTCTCTGCATCATTGCGAGGTGGCCACGCGGCTTCGTGCAAGGCGACATACTTGCTGAAATCGTTGATGGAGGTAATTAATCCGCCCATTGCTCCGTAAGAGCCATCGTGTAACAGCGGTTCTTCCAGCCACTTATCGTCTTGCCAGCGGTAACCCAGCGCTAACTTATCGGCGGGAGCGCGGCTGTATTCCCACTGGGTATCGTTCATGCCCAGCGGTTTCAGAATGGTTTCGGTGATGTATTGCTGATAAGGCTTTCCGGATACAACGTTAATGATGTGGCCGAGCATGGCAAAGCCCAGATTACTGTATTCGTAAGCAAAACTCGGCACGTTCGCATTCGTGATGCCGCCTTTGATAAGCTTGAGTAAATCCGCGTCTGAATCGTCCAGCTGGCGGTCGCCCCAGGGGTTATCTTCGGGAAAACCGGCCGAGTGGGTCATCAGGTTACGCACGGTAATGCGGGGCGCATCGGCGGTGAGGTATTTATGCGCTTTTAGTTCTGGAATATAGTTTTCGGCGGGGTCATCGAGCCGGAGTTTACCTTCGTCGCGGAGTTTGAGAATCGCCATCGCTGTCAGGCTCTTGGTCATCGACGCAATCCGAAACAGTGATTTA
>JANXVQ010000216.1 GCA_025351545.1 Spirosoma sp. | reverse complement strand
AAGCGACACGCAGGCGCCGATGTGGGTCGAACGATTGGTCTTGCGAACTCATCAAAATAAGAAGGCGACAAGTACTATTTTTGACGAAATTGTCCGATTGAAACCGGCTGTACTTTATTGGCTTGGCGACATTGTCTCACTGGGCTATCGTAATAACAAATGGCAAATTATTGATCAGTTTCTGGCGAACTGTACCACTGTTGAAACGGCTGTTTATGCCATTATGGGCAACCACGATGTAATGGGACGGCCAAGAAAAGGGGCTAAAAATTTCCAGCAACGTTTCCCTGAACACAGTCCTACGGGCTACGTGAAAGTAACGGATGCCATTGCGGTTGTCATGTTGAACTCTAATTTTAGTATTCTCTCAGTTGCTGATTTAGTGAAGCAGCAAACCTGGTACGAGCAAACATTAATAGATTTAGACGCCGACCCAACCATCAAAGTGGTCATTGTCACCTGTCATCACGCGCCTTATTCAAATAGCAAGTTAGTGGGTTCGTCGAAGCTAGTGCAGCAACGGTTTGTGCCGAATTATATTAAGTCGCAGAAAGCACGCTTGTTTATTACGGGGCACTCGCATGCGTTTGAGCGATACCAATTTGACGGGAAAACATTCTTGATCATCGGTGGGGGCGGGGGACTTCGGCAACCACTAAATCTATCGCCCAGCCGATTGCCCGATCTGGCGACCGAATACAAACCGCTCTTCCATTACCTTTCCGTCAGGCGGGAGGGCGAAGGCTTGGCATTGACTTCGTATTGCCTGAAAAAAGATTTCTCCGGATTTTCAGAGGGCTATCACTTTGAGATTCCGGCAGAAGCGATAGCGAGTTAAGTGAAATTATTCTTCGGTCACCGTTCCAGCCCCTAATTCTGAAAACAGCTTTTGCCAATACTGCGTTACGGCGGGGTTATTTTCTTTGACCGATGCGTTCGGTTCGAAAGGCAAAATCATCGTGATATCGGGGCTGCCAATGGTGTATTGCTTTAACTGACCCGCGTCGGTTTTGGCCCATTCGTCGGCTTGAGCGTTGTCTTTTGGCGATTTTATCTGAAAATCACGTCGGCGAGCGCCTTTTACACTCTCGATCATGTCGCTGAGGTAATACACTTTCACTGTTGCGCCCGATTCGTTGGCTTTGGCAACAACGGGTAGACTGGCCCAAATATCCGTTTCCTGATTAGAAGCCCCCGAGTTTTGCGCGCTTAATTGCTGAAATACCCGCTGACGAATTTGCGACTTTTCGCGGGTCAGGGCCATCGTGAATTCTGTTTCGGCGGCTTCGCGGTCGGTAGCGCTGGAAGCCGATACATCGTCCATTTCGGTACGGACAGTGAGGTTCAAAGCGCGGGCTTTGGATGTATTTTCGTGGATGAAATAAACCTCTAATTTATCGCCTTTCTGTCGGATATTCTGCTCAATAATTTCGCTCAAAGCCTGCTGATATTTTTGCGCTACAAACGAGTTATTGATGTTGACACTACGAGTTTTGTCTAAAAAAATCAGCGTGTAAATGGGTTCGTTTGTGACGGGTTTACTTTTATCGCTACTGTTAGAACAGGCGAAAAGTAGCATCAGCGAGAAGCAAATAATGAGTATATGTTTCATGAGATTGCGTATGAAATCTATAAGTCGAGATTCGGCTAACTGCGAAAACGCAGCAGTTTTTTAGTATGGGATGCCCGTTTTTATAGATTTAAAGAAATTTTTTGCCGTAATAGACTGTCAGCGGGCGAGTTGTGTTTCTGGTAATCGGTTTGACTTGTCTTCTTTAAAACGGCGTGCGAGGTCAGAAGGTTGTCTTTGGTATCATAGGTTTCTTCCCAGCCAACAATTTTGTGTGGAAACAGCTTCTCGAAAATAATCACCAGTGTCCGGTCATCGGTTGGGTATTCGATAGTGTAGGATTTGAGAAAATTGCCCGGATACAAAACGCCTTCGTAGTTGGCCAGCGTTGCTTTGGCCGGTAGTGGCTCAATCTTTTTATGGCGTAGCCGGGCGGCCATTGTGCCAGGAACTAATTGCAGTTTGCCAACAGGAAGTTTGCCCGGATTAAGCCGAATTCGGTTCCAGAGTTCATCCTCAAACATCACCCTGGCAATGGTATAATTTTCGTCAACTTCTTGTTCGGTATATGATTTGCCACTCACCTGATAGGCGTTGTCGTGGTAATTTATTTGCAGGTAACTATGCCCGTCCAACTCCTGGCTCGACGTGCTGATTTTCAGGGTGTTCGGGAAAAGTGACGATTGGTTGTTACCGGCATTAATTGGCGTGAAGACCGATGTGAAAAGTGAGTAGGCAGAATGACCCGTCGAGAATTTCTTCGAGATGTTTGTCTTCAACACGGGTATCGACTTGTTACGACTGTCGGCTTTTACCTGCTTATCGGTCAGAAAATCTTCTGTCACGAAAATCAACATGGCTTCGCCGGGATTCAATGCGCCATTCTGCGCCTGTTCGAG
>JANXVQ010000174.1 GCA_025351545.1 Spirosoma sp. | reverse complement strand
TCCTGCTTCGAAACCCACATAAATTTGGTAAACATCACGATCAGGCCAATAACGCCCAGGATGGGGACCAGATAAAGACTGTAATTCATAGAAATAGGTATAGGTTAAAAACTAGATTGATCACAAAGATAGAATTTACCGGTGCATAACCCAACGCACGGAAGGACGATTTTTGACTTTTTTTAAGGATAAGTTCGTTTATTCAAGGAGATTCTCGATTCGGTTAATGCAATTACGCCCGGCGTTAGGAAGTCTTCTATGGGTTGCGTAGGTTCAGAATGAAAATTGCCAAAAATGATTATTCAACCTATATTCAATAGGTACTTCATGCTTTCTCTTTATGAAAATTCTACATATAATCTTTTTTACACTAACCGCTTTTTTCGGTTGGCTATTTCTTCTCTTACCAACTTCAGTTCAGGCAGAGGTAGTTGACTCAATTCGAGTAACGGTTACAGAGGGCACAAACATGGCCGCCGATCTGTCTCCCGATAAACGTCAGATTGCTATTGACTTGCAGGGAACCATCTGGATTTTACCAGTTTCCGGGGGCACGGCCCGGCCCGTAACGGATGTATTTGGCGATTGCCGCCAGCCAAGTTGGTCGCCCGATGGGAAGACGATTGCGTTTCATTCGTTTTGGGATGGTCGCTACCACATCTGGACAGTATCACTAACGGGCAGCAAACCTCAGCAGTTAACCTCCGGCATTTATGACGACCGGGAACCACACTGGTCGCCCGATGGCAGGCAACTGGTTTTTTCGTCGGATCGGAGCGGCAATTATGACATCTGGCAGCTCAATCTGGAAGATAGTAGACTAACTCAATTAACAACGGATTCTGGCAACGATTTCAATCCGGCTTTCTCACCCGATGGCAAGCAGGTCGCTTTCGTTTCCGACCGGACCCATGCGCCGGGCGTATACGTCATCTCTCCGGGAAGTATCGAAAAAATCGTCTCGCCTTCGTCCGCCAAAATTGCCGGAGCTTCCTGGCAGCCAGATGGTTCGCATCTGTTTTACAATGTGCTGAATAATTCGCAGAGTGGGCTGGAAACCGTGTCTATCGCCGATAGCAAGACGCAGATGCTTACCGAAGCCGCCGAAGATGTATTTCCTTTTAGGACAAGCTGGTTCTCGGCTGATGAATATTTGTACACCGCTAACGGTTTATTGAAACGACGCAAACTTGGAAGTACAACAGCCCGGACAATTCCGTTTCAAGCCATTATTACGTTACCCCGAAACACCTACAAACGCAAAACCTACGACTTCGACAGTCGGAAACTGCAACTTGTTCGGGGCATAAAGGGAACATCTATTTCGCCCGATGGAAAGCAAATTGCGTTTGCCGCTCTTGGTGACTTATGGCTTTTGGCCAAAGGCACGAAATCGCCGGAACGGTTGACCCAGGGGCCAACGATGGAACTCGAGCCGACCTGGTCGCCGGATGGAACGAAGCTGGCTTACGTATCGGATCGAAATGGGAATATGGATGTCTGGATTCGAGATCTTAAAACAGGTCAGGACAAACTACTGACTGATATGGCCGACGATTTACACTATCCAAGCTGGTCGCCCGACGGTTCCAAACTGGCCTTTTATCAAAGTGACCCGCGCAACGCCTGGGGCCGCAGTACGCTCTACGTTGCCGACGTAACCTACACGGCGGACGTAACAGTGCCCAAAACGCAGAAATTACACGAATCACTGTTTGTGCCGAGTCAGGCAACATGGGCCGCCGATGGAAAGACAATTGCAGTATCGGCCCTTCACCCCTACTCATCGCGCTACCGCGAAGGCGTCAGCGAGGTGTTACTCATTTCACTCGATGGCAAAAACGACCGTTATGTATCGCCCGCGCCAGCACACAGCCTTGCCACAAGAGGTCAAAACGGCCCCGTCTGGTCGCCCGACGGCACTAAGATGGCGTACATTCTCGACGGTTTGCTGTGGATAACGGATGTTAAGCCCGATGGCATCATTAGCGGAACGCCCCGCCAATTGACCATTGAACAAGCCGAAACCCCCACCTGGACGGGTGATTCTAAAAGTCTGTTGTTTCTGGCAACAGACGTATTCAAACAGATTTATCTATCCGATAGCCATGTCGAAACGCACCCGATGGACCTGTCGTGGCAAACCAGCCAACCAACTGGCACAATCGTGGTTCATGCCGGGCGACTCTTCGACGGGAAAGCAAATGCCTATCGCAACAATGTTGACATTTTGATTGCTGGTCAGCGGATTAAGGCCATTGAGCCGCACCGGTCCGGGCGGGCAGGCACGTTGATTGATGCATCGAATAAGACGGTCATACCGGGTTTATTTGAAATGCATACCCACCAGCACTCCATGGTTGGGGAGAAAATTGGCCGGTTATGGTTGTCATTTGGCATCACATCGGTGCGCGAACCCGGTGCCGATCCCTATGATGCTCTCGAACGGAAAGAATCGTGGGCAAGTGGCACGCGGCCCGGTCCGCGCCAGTTTTTTACGGGTGGACTAACCGACGGAACGCGAATTTATTACGGAGCCGCCACCAGCATCAACTCCGAGGAGCAACTCGATCGTGAACTCAACCGCGCCGTTCGCCTGGATTACGACTTGATTAAAACCTACGTCCGAATGCCCGATGCCATGCAGCAGCGCATCACAACGTTTGCCCACGCACACGGCCTGCCCGTATCATCGCACGAGATTTTTCCGGCTATGCGCTACGATGTAGATGCCGTTGAACATATAGGTGGTACAAGTCGGCGCGGTTATTCGCCCAAGATTACGGCCATGAACCGGAGTTATCAGGATGTAATTCAACTACTGGCGAAGTCGGGAATGAACATTACGCCAACGGCTTCGTTGCAGGGCGGCTTTGCGGTACTGGGTATGAAAGACCCTGGTCTTTATGAAAATCGGCAGTATCGGGCATTTTATTCCGAAGACTATAGCAATGCGCTTCAGGCAGGATCGGCTCAGTATGCCAAAATTAGTCCCGGTTACCTGAGCAATTTCGGAAACCTTCAGAAAGGAGTAAAAGCGCTGGTTGATGCCGGAGCACACGTAACGACAGGCACCGATAGCCCATTTGTACCGTATGGATTAAGTTTGCATACCGAATTACAGGTATTTGTCGATGCCGGTTTGACCCCGTACCAAGCCTTGCGGTCGGCCACGATCTGGGCAGCAGAAACGATAGGTGTCAGCAAAGATTTGGGCTCAGTAGAACCGGGTAAACTTGCCGACATGGTTATCGTGAACGGCGACCCCCTGCTCAACATCCGTGATGTACTGAACGTTGAGCAGGTTATTCGAAATGGCCAGGTGTTTTCCATCGAGCAATTATTAACACGACCCAGACTATAATTTGTTCAGCCACCGGCTAATCACATCCATCGGGAAGAGGCTTGCTTACCCCGTTCGAACAGTAAAAACAGCGCTCCCCAACCAGCATTTGACTGGTTGGGGAGCGCTGTTTTATTCTCTAACCTATTTGTTAAAGAAGGAGCT
>JANXVQ010000166.1 GCA_025351545.1 Spirosoma sp. | reverse complement strand
GCTATTTTTCTTACTCTCTGCTACTTCCGCGAAATATCCGATCCGCCGGATTTACTACTTGCCAGCACTTTGGCTGATCCGTAATAGTAGATGTCCGAACCGCCGGAGGCTTTCATACTCAGCGTCGAAGGTTAATTTTTCTGAGTTGCCCTGGGTCAGATATACATCGATACCACTACTCACGTTCAAGCCTGTGAAACCGGAAACGGCCCGGTCTTTTTTCCAGTCCCTGTCGGTGGCGTTTAAGCCTGTTGTCAGCATAAAAACTACTAAAGCAATCGCTTTCATTGTGAAGGTGGTTTTAGATTTATTAAAAGGTGGGAAAGAAGCACAATACGTTGCACGGTGAATGGGAAAAAGGTGTCCGATTTCAACGGTATCTTTGTCCGTTTGCGGACGTTATTGGAATTGTTTAGCTCATAAATTGCTGTTAATTAGTCTACTATGACTTTGGCACGACGCTTGAGTCAGTAGAGAAATAGCAGGGCAACAGTACCTGATCATAGTGGCGCTTATATAGAAATAATACCAGATGCCTAAACGGCGCGTAACCGAAGGCCCAACTAGTTAAGTCGCTGATAACTACCTGATTTACTAATTCAAATCAAAGATAATCGATTATGATTCAGCTTAACAACGTCTCTAAATACTACCCTGCGGGCTTTGGTCGGGTTTATGTGTTGCGCAATATCAGTCTCGACATTGCCAAGGGCGAGTTTGTGTCTATCATGGGACCGTCAGGGTCGGGGAAGTCAACACTGCTGCACATTTTGGGATTACTCGAAGAACCATCTGAAGGCGAATATTTGCTTGACGACCAACCCGTTCAGAAGTTATCCGAAAAAAGACGCACAGAACTCCACCGCACGCAGATTGGCTTCGTGTTTCAGGCCTACCACCTGATCGACGAACTGACAGTTTATGAGAACATTGAAACGCCGTTGCTTTACAAAGGACTCAGCGGGTCGGAGCGCAAAAGCCGCGTAGCCGAACTGCTCGACCGGTTCAATATGGTTGCCAAGAAAGATTTGTTTCCGGCGCAGTTATCCGGCGGTCAGCAGCAGTTAGTGGGTATTGCGCGGGCATTATCGACTCAGCCGTCTGTTATTTTTGCTGATGAACCAACGGGCAATCTGCACTCCGATCAGGCTCGTGACATAATGGAATTGTTTCGCGAATTGAATCAAAAAGACGGCGTAACTATCGTTCAGGTAACGCACTCGGAAGTTAATGCTGAATTCGGTTCGCGGGTGATCCGGTTGAAAGATGGCTGGCTGGAACCCTCAGATATGAAGTTGGTCAAATAATAAGCCAAGTAGCTTTTTTGCCTCAACTGAGGGCAATATAGTGCAGTTGTTTACTTGGTTCAGCCA
Organism: Spirosoma sp.; assembly: GCA_025351545.1. Taxonomy (GTDB): domain Bacteria; phylum Bacteroidota; class Bacteroidia; order Cytophagales; family Spirosomataceae; genus Spirosoma. Next base: position 6,467 of record JANXVQ010000166.1, on the reverse strand, counting down.
CTGAATGCCCATGACGTTAGCGCAAAATACGGCTTCAGCCTTGCTAAACACCTCCGGCTTATATAAGCCTTCACAAAGGGTGATGCCCAGGCTTGGGGCGATTCGCATTAACTGCTGGCGGACAATGCCGTTAATGCATCCCGTCTGTAGTGAGGGTGTGTATAGGGTTTCATTGGCGTACCAGAATAGGGTAGAAGCAAGGCATTCGGCCAGATTACCGTCGGTATCAAGCAAAATTATATCGTCCAGATTGTGCTGTTCCTTGTATAAACCTGCCAGCACATAAGGCAGCGCATTCAGGGTTTTAAAAGCCGAAACAGGGGAAGGTGACAACCGAAAAGCGTCATAAATTCCTGTCTGAGCTCTTTCCGTAATTGAAAATGGATTGCCCGGCTGAGCGGTAATGAGTATGTGGGCGTTGTTTGTTGTTGGCGTGTACAATCCACCCGATTGTCGCCAAACCTGAATCTTTATACGAGCCGATTGATTGACTAATCCATTGGTTGCAAGGAGTTGCAAAATGCTCTGGTAAACGGTTTCAGCCGTGACGTCATCAGGCGGATTAAGTTGCAACGCCAACAGGCCAGCCGAGAGTCGGGCGAAGTGATCAGGCCAGAACCAGACCTGATTATTTGAGTAACGAATGGTCTCGAACAGGCCGTCGCCATATTGAAAAGCGCGGTTGTTTACCGACAGGCGAAAATCGCTTTCGGGAAGTATATCCGAATTATAAACCAGAAACATGCTTAGTTTGCGCCGTTTATCCCAAAACGATAGCCGCGCCGAAGGTAAGTTTGTAACATTGAACCATCAAATAGTATGTGTATGCAAGTGGCGTGGAAACAGATGTGGGTTGTAGTGGCCCTATTACTAACGACAAATTTGTCGGCAACATACGCACAGAATATGGCGAGTGTATCGCCTGGTAGCGGAGCGAATGCCGCGAACCGGTTAAATTTACAGCAATGTATCGATATAGCGCAGCAGAATAACATTCAGATTCGGCAGGGGCAATTGACGGTCGCCAACAGCGATTTGCAACTACATCAGTCGCGGTTAAATTTGCTGCCCACAACTAATTTTCAGGCCAATCAGGGTCTAAATGGCGGACGGAGTATTAACCCACAATCTAACGGGTTTGTACAACAGTCCATTGTGTCGGGTAGTTATCAGCTCAATGGGGCGGCAACGATTTATAACGGATTGACATTGCGGAACACGATTAAGCAAAACGACCTGATTCTTCAGGCCAGCAATCAGGAGCTTAACGCAACAAAAAACAACGTATCGCTGACGGTTGCACAAAATTACCTAAATGTGCTGACTGGTACGGAACAGTTGGCCGTTGCCCAGCGACAAGCCGATGTGACACAGGCACAACTCGACCGGACACAGCGATTAGTGAATGCCGGATCGGCTCCCGAAGCGAATTTATATGAACTGCGGGCGACGTTAGCCAGTAATCAGGTTGATATTGTAACGGCTCAAAATACACTCGATCTGGCCAAAGTTTCACTGCTTCAGGCTATGAATGTGCCCATCAATCAAGATTTCGAAGTTGAATCAATTAACGTACCCGATCCGGGCCTAACGCCTTATGAGGCTTCTGTACAGCAGCTTTTTGATGTAGCCTCCGGAAACCTGCCAGAAGTGAAAGGGGCTGATTTGCGCGTCAAAAGTGCCTCATTGGCTGTTCAGGTAGCTAAAGGTGCTCTTTATCCGGTGTTAACGCTGAACGGTAATCTTAGCAGCCTTTATTCCAGTGCGGCCAATCAGCAGCAAGTAGCAAACGGTACAACCCGACAACAAATTACTGGTTTTTTTACAGATGCAAATGGCGGGCAACAACCTGTATATTCGAGCGTCCCTGGTTTTGATGTAGCAAATGTTACTTATTTTGATCAAATCCATAATAACTTTAACCGTTCTGCTTCGCTGTTTTTGCGCGTTCCAATTTTTCAGGGAAATTTGTCCCGGAACCGAATCACAACGGCTAAAATTCAACAGCAGAATGCTGAATTAACAGCGTTGAATACCCGGCTAACGTTGCGTCAACAGATTGAGACGGCCTATACGCTCATGAGGGCAGGAGCTAACCGGTACAAGGCTACTCAGGCGCAGGTTGCATCGCTGGAGCGGGCGTTCCAAATGGCCGAAAGTCGGTTAAATGCCGGAGCCATTAACGCCACGGATTACAGTATTGCCAAAACGAATCTCGATCGTGCCCGGAATAGTCTGGTGCAGGCTAAATACGATTATGTGTTCCGAACCAAAATTTTAGACTATTATCAAAATAAACCACTTAGTTTTAATTAGTGAAAGAGCGAAAAAGTGAAAGAAAGAATGTCTGATCTGATGCCGTATTTTTACTCTTTCGCTCTTCCATCGCTCCGGCGGCCCGGTCTTTCACACCCTCAATTATGAAAAAGAAGTCAAGTCGCATTTGGTGGATATTGGGCGGAATCGTTGTCCTGATCGTGGGCGGACTGGTAGCCGCAAAACAAACGGGTATGATCGGCAAACCGAAATCAACAGAAGTTGATTTCGCATCGGTCAAACGGCTCAATATTACCGAACGTGTTAGTGCATCGGGGCGTGTTCAGCCACAGGTTGAAATTAAAATCAGCCCCGACGTATCGGGCGAAATCATTGGCTTGTATGTAAATGAAGGTGACCCTGTTAAGGCCGGACAGCTTCTTTGCCGCATCCGGCCTGACAATTATGAGTCCCTATTGGCTCGGGCTCGGGCTACGGTCAACCAAAGTCGGGCGCAGTTAGAACAGTCGAAAGCATCGGTAGCGCAGTCGAGCGCGCGCCTGATTCGGGCCAAAGCCGACTATGATCGGAACCGTAAACTGTTTGGTGATAAAGTTATTTCTTCTGCCGATTTAGAAACCAGTGAAGCCAACTATAACGTGGCTAAACAGGAAGTTGAAGCGGCCAACGCCAACGTCAGAGCTTCTCAGTTCAATATTCAAAGTGCCGAAGCCAGTTTGCGCGATGCGAATGATAATCTGCGTAAAACCACAATTTATTGCCCCGTTAACGGCACCGTATCAAAGCTGAATATAGAATTGGGCGAACGTGTTGTGGGCACATCGCAAATGGCCGGTACCGAAATCATGCGAATTGCCAATCTGCACAATATGGAGGTTCGCGTGAACGTAAACGAGAATGACATTGTACGCGTAAATCTTGGCGATACCGCTGATATCGATGTAGATTCTTACACGACCGCCGGACGTAAATTTCAGGGCGTTGTCTATGAAATCGCGAATACCGCGAATGGCTTGACGAGTTCGTCGGGTGCCGCTGCCGCGCTATCGGCCGATGCGGTAACTGAATTTGAAGTGAAGGTGAAAATTCTGAACTCTTCATACAGTGATTTACTGGCTCAGAAAGATAAAAAAGGCTACCCATTTAAGCCCGGTATGACAGCTTCGGTTGAGGTTATTACCGACCGGAAATCGGGCGTACTAACGGTGCCAATTGCGGCCGTAACCACGCGTAGTGCTGACTCTACTGCAATAGATACTGAGGTGATAAAAGATCGGCCCAGCGGTACCGTTGATGAAAAGCCAGCGAACCAAGTCGAAAAGAAAGACAAACCTAAAGAGATCGTCTTTGTCAATGTAGGCGGTAAGGCTACGCAGCGGGAAGTGAAAACAGGTATCAGCGACTTTGAAAATATTGAAATCGTATCGGGCCTAAAACCGGGCGAACAGATTATTTCGGGACCATTTATTGCCGTTTCCAAGAAGTTGAAAGACGGTGAATTAGTGATAAAACGCGACCCGAATAAGAATAAAAAGAAAGAAGATAAAGAGGAGTAAAAATTGTCTAAACCTATAAGGTTTCAAAAACCTTATAGGTTTGATAGTAATTGGAAACGATCAGTAGCCAAACTCCCAGTTTTCACCCGAAGGCGCTACGCAAATCTGTTTATGGAAGGCAATATACGGTTCAATACCACCGAACCAATCCAGAACAGCCTTTCCCTCTAAACGTGTTGGTTTGTTACTACAAATTGAGTGGACAGATGAATAGGCCCACTCATCTGCGTTTCGACAAAAATCATGTCGTACAGGATTGAGATGAATATAGGTTAACAAGGTGGTGAAATATACTTCCGTTTCTACTGGTTTCCTACGTAAGTAATCAAGAAACAAGGCCCCTTTTCGGTCAAACCGACGGTTGAATGCTTTTGCGTAACTATTGCAGAAATTACTGAACTGCTGCATCACAAACGATGAGTAGTCGAGGATGCAACTTTGCTCTGGTTTTAGTTTTTTCTGCTGGCGATAGTACGATATTAGTTCCTCTTCTTGCCGAATCTGAACTAGCAAATGAAAGTGATTTGGCATCAGACAGTATGCATAGGTGCGTGCTACCGGAAAGATGTATTGGCCGTAACGCTCCAGAAAAAATAAGTAATTTTCGTGTTGTCGAAATAGGTTTTCGTCGCCAACGGCATGGTTATAAAGGTGGTAATATTTTCCAGGCAGTAGAGGGGAATTGTACATTGTTGATTTTATGAGTAAACCTGTAAGGGTTGTTCATCAGTTAGACGTGGGCGCTGTCTAATCGTATCAACATAATATTTGTTTTAACTAAACCTATAAGGTTTTTGAAACCTTATAGGTTTGGAGATTCAAGTCCGCAGCTGGTCGCCGACGCGGTTTCAAAAACCCTACAGGTTTGGAGATTCGTCCAGATACTCTTCCGTAAGCCTGTCCATTTCATCGGAAAACCCCCAGCCAATGCCTGCCGATTGACGCCGGATGGTTAAGCAACGCTTTAGAAAATGGTCTTTCAGATTATGTGTGCCAAGGAGTTTCAGCGCGTCTTCGTAAGCTGTTTCGGTCGATGTATAGAATGCTTCGTTAATGTCTCCGTAGGCATTGGTGAAATCGACAGCCTGCTCCACGCGGAAGAGTAACACATCAACGACGTCGAAGGGGAAGACGGATATTTTACGGAAATCGCTAATCAATTTGCGAATTTCAGCGGCTTTGGGATTGCCGTAACCCCGTGTCGGAAAGAACTGCTTTTTAATTTTCTGCTTCACACCTTCAACAATGGCGGTCTGTTGTTTGGTATCACCCAACTCCATATCGAAGTAAACTTTGACTTCTTTGAACCGTTTTGCCAGTTTCAGCACTTCCTCCACCAGTTCGTCGTGTGTGAGGGATTGAAGGTGTTTTTTGATGGAGGTAGGCATAGCGTGTTGTGGCTATAATTGACGGATAGTTATTGCAAAAGCCGGTTTTGTTTGTCACCCGCAAATTTATCCGGCATTCGATCGGTGCGATTGATTGCTACACATTTTTGGAGTTCTTCAAGACGTGTCTGGTTCATTGATGATAACCGTCCTTCGTGAGCTAAGGATTTACAGTGAACAGTCGTATCCTTACCTGGTAATATTCGTTTGTTCTTAAACAAAGCAAAACCATTTCCAGAGGCAATACGGTAATAGTTGGTAAAAATATACCGGTCGTGATAGCTTTCGCGAATGATTGATAAATTAATGGGATATGAGAAATTGATTTTAAAATAATCGGTTAGCATTTTGTGCTGATCGTGTATAGATCGAAAATCATTCTTAGCATCATAACCAATCAGCGTAATGTCAAACTTGAATCCTTTGGCTAGTGTGGCAGGCATAAGGTTTTCGCATATTGATTTAATGTTCTCTAAGTAAGTATCCTTGTCAGAGAATAAATAATTATCCGTCACGACAAGAGCATTGCAGGGGTGCTTGACATTTTTCAAACTTGACCAGTCTCGTTGGCTACGGTCGATACGTATTTCATCAGCGTCAAACAGGAAGTCTGCTTCTTCTAAGCAGGTAGTTGATGCATAAAAACAGCCGAATTGTTCATCAATCGTCAATGGTATACCATCAACAAAAAACAGTTTGGGTTCGCCTGATTCATGAAATGACTTTTCCTGACATGCTATTAGAAAGGTAGGGTCTGATAAAGTAAGATTCTGGGCGATTTTTCGGTATAAAATGCGCTTTTCCGGGTCTTTGTAAACTTCTTCAATGTCTACATCAACAATTATCTCAATTGCTGATTGTGAACTACTCAACAGTTTTGTGATATAAAAATGCCGCTCAGTTCGTTCTTTTGCCTTAAATAGATTTTCGAGAAAAGCCAGATTTACATATACTTTCATACTAGTTCTGGCGATTTTTATTGCGTTTCAACTTAAGTAATTCCAGTTCCCACGTAGCTGCTTCATCATAAAAGCCCGGCCCGAAATCATCTGACAAACTGCCGTCTTCCAGAATGTTAATCTTCTTCACCTGCTTTTCACCTGCTGGAATATTATTCGGGTCATTAAAATAGTAGATAACGACATCTTCCGGTTTAAGATCACCTTTGGCCGTAAAGTATTGTAGTTTACGGATTAGGTATTCGGAGTGGGTTTCAATAATGAATTGAATTTTGAATCTCTTTTGG
>JANXVQ010000221.1 GCA_025351545.1 Spirosoma sp. | reverse complement strand
GCGGGCACCCGGTCGGGCCGAAAGTTTCGGATATACAGATAGTCTTTGGTACGGATGGCCCGCATGGGGTAGCCCGCTCCATAGTCAAACTCAGCCCGGCACAGGCAATGGCGTTCGCGTTCCAGAAACACCTCCGACCGGTGGCTCCTTTTGTGCCCACTTAGTACAGGCACTAAGCTAAGGCCGTCTAATTCAGGCCGTTGCTTGACCTCTGCCCAATCTAAAAAAGTAGGCATTAAGTCAATCAGGTTCACAAACGAGTCATTTCGTTTAGGCTGAAGTTCTTTTTTAGCAAACGAACAGATCATTAATGGCACACGCGTACCATAATCGTACAGGTTCGCTTTAGCGTGAGGGAAAGGCATTCCATTGTCGGAGGCAACCACAATGATCGTGTTTCCCAACTGGCCTGAACGGTCTAATTTCGACAATAAATCACCAATCTCCCGGTCTAGCCGTTCAACTCCTGACAAATAATCGGCGACATCGCTTCGAATTTCAGGAACGTCGGGAAGGAACTTGGGCAGGTGAATTTTTTCAGGATCAATGCCCGATTTTTTACCGCTATCCAGCTCGAAGGGGCGATGCGGATCATTGGTTCCGAACCAGAAAAAGAACGGTTGATTTTTGGGAAGCATATCGATAAATGAGTTAAACTCAGCCTTTTTCCCTGATGGGTTTTCGGTATACCCCATTTTTCGAAAATCGCCGGGCGCCCACCCTTTCCGGTCATAGGCAACTGAATAGCCTTCTTTTTCCAGGATTTGTACGTAGGTTGGAATACTATGATCAAGTTTTCCACAGAGGTTAACGCCTTCGCCGAGATTATGTGGATAACGACCCGTTAGCATGGCCGCCCGCGACGGTGTGCAGGATGGGGAGGCACAATATGCATTGGTAAAAACAGTACCATGTTGCGCTAATTTGGTCAGATTGGGCGTTCGGATAGTTTGATCGCCGTAAATGCTGGCATAAGGATAGCTCCAGTCATCGGCCAGAATAAATAAAATATTTGGGCGCTGTGGTTGTGGTTTCTGGCTAAACGAAACCAGGCAAAGAACGGCAACGACAAACGAGCAGAGAATCAATAAACTATATTTCATGATTGTACAAGTTGATGTAAATCGTTTACCGTCTCGGAGCCGTGGGCTACCCTGTTTATTTTGCCGATATAATTAGCGCAAGACCCAGTACGTAACATAGCCCCATGAGCGTCAGATAGCGACCAGAGATGGCGGGAGCACCCCGAAATTCGTTCCAAATGAACACGCCCCATAACACAGCGACAATAGTTGCGCCCTGGCCCAGCCCGTAGCTGATTGCATAGCCAGCCTCTCCCGAGGCCAGTAGGCTCGATGCCAGACCCAGGCACCACACCATACCACCCAGCATCCCAATTCGGTGGTTTCGCCGGCTTACATCGCCGTAGCTAATTTCACCATCGGCAGGCTTACTCGCAAACCGACGCAGAACCGGCAAAAACAACGGTGTACTGACTACGACCCCAAACGCAAACGCGACTAAAGCCGTATAAGGTGTTAGCTGGCCCGGTGCCGGATTGGCGAAATCGGTAGCCATTGCCCGTGCCACGAAGTAGAAAAAGAAACTCATCAAAAACCCACCCACCAGCGAAATTATAATTCCTCTCGTACTGATTGGTTGACCTACGGTTGCTTTAGCCCGATAAGCCAGGGCACTAAACACGATAGCCAGAAAAATGGCAAAAACTCCCCCCGACAATAAATTAATATTCCCTACCGGCGACAAAATATAGTTAACCACGACCCCCAGAATTAAGGCCAATCCAATACCAACCGGCATTGCCACCGACAGCCCGGCCAACTCGATGCCAACCACAATAAGAATGTTGGCCATATTGAACACAAACCCACCAATTAGTGCGTAAAGTATATTTTGCGCGTCGGCTTGTTTGAAATCGGTTAGGAAAGACCGACCGACAGAGCCCATACTGCCGAGTGTAAATGCCAGTAACAAGCTCAATATCAGAATACCGTATGTGTAATCTCGGTAGAAAATGGTCGTCGGAACAGATTGCGTGGCTAGTTTTTGGGTATTGGCCCAGGAGCCCCAACAAAGCATAGTCAAGAAGCAGACAACAACCGCCAGTGGGTAATGAGAAATGATAAACATATGATTTTCAGGTTGCTTAGGTTAGGATTGACAGGCAATCTACAAAAATGAGCCTATTATGACAATGTACCAGCCCGTCAGAAAAAGTTGATTAGACCAAAAGGCTACACTTCGCCATTGTTTACCTTTACACTCATGAATTATATCTACATTCTACTTGCCTTTTTGGTTGGTCTGGCCATTACCGTTCAAGCCGGTGTTAATGCGAATTTGCGGCAGGCAATGGGTAGCCCGATTCTGGCAGCAGCTATTTCATTCGGATCGGGGTTTATGGCATTAGTGTTTCTTTTTGTGGCTTCCGGCGCATCAATTCCTTCGCTCGATGCCATTAAACAAGTAAGCTGGTGGAAATGGATGGGCGGTCTTATGGGAGCCGTCTACATGATAACCGTAATTGTTAGTGTCCCGAAGATTGGAACAGCTAATCTGGTGAGTCTGAGCGTGGCCGGGCAATTAGTAGCCGCCATTGTACTCGATCACTACGGTTTGCTGGGATTCGCTTTCCACCCGGCCAATG
>JANXVQ010000051.1 GCA_025351545.1 Spirosoma sp. | reverse complement strand
GGTTTATCATTCATTCACATCAGCCTACCGAATTATTCATTCGGATTAAAGTTGTTTTCGTAGTCTGGCCACCGGAATGTTGAGCTGTTCACGATATTTTGCTACTGTCCGACGGGCGATGTTATAGCCCCGGTCGTTCAGGATTTTTTCGAGTTTATCGTCCGAAAGAGGGTGGAGTTTGGGTTCGCCGTCAATCAGATCTTTTAAAATATTCTTCACTTCCCGGCTACTCACATCTTCGCCATTATCAGTCGAAATGCCTTCCGAGAAGAAGTATTTGAGTGGATAAATGCCAAATTCTGTTTGCACAGCCTTACTGTTTGCTACCCGCGACACTGTTGAAACATCCATGTCGATTAACGTTGCAATGTCTTTCAGAATCATGGGCCGCAGCCTGGACTCATCGCCGGTCAGAAAAAAGTCATACTGATACCGCACAATGGCGTTCATGGTTTTAAGCAGTGTTTGCTGGCGTTGCTTAATGGCATCAATAAACCACTTGGCCGCATCTAACTTCTGTTTTACGAAGGAGACCGTTTCTTTTAAGTTTTTATTTTGCTTTTTGCTCTTATCATACGTATCGAGCATATCGGCAAATGAACGGCTGATACGCAGTTCGGGCGCATTTTTGGAGTTCAGTGTCAGTTCGAGTTTGCCATTGCCGCTCGTCAGCAGAAAGTCGGGAGTCAGGTATTGCACATTGCCCGATTCGCCCTCCATTGAGCCGGGTTTGGGGTTGAGCCGAATGATTATGTCGATAACCTTTTTTAAAGATTCATCGCTGATATTAAGCCGACGCTGGATCTTGTCGTAATGTTTTTTGGAAAACTCGTCGAAAAATTCGTCAATGATCCGAATCGCCAGAATAATATAGGGATCTGACGGGTCTTTGCGCCGGAGTTGCAATAACAGACATTCGGGTAACGAGCGGGCACCTATACCCGACGGATCGAACGATTGTATTTTCTGCAGTACTTCTTCCACTTCTTCCGAATCCGTGAACACGTTTTGCGAGAAGGCCAGGTCATTTACGATAGCCTGAATGGACCGTCGAATATAGCCATCGGCTTCAATACTGCCAATTAATTGAAGGCCCACAATTCGCTGTTGTTCAGTTAATTGAAGGTAGCCAAACTGTTGCAGCAGCGAGTCTGTCAAGCTCGAACTGGTAGCTAGCGGCATATCACGGTCTTCTTCGCCATAGTTGCCATCGCCCTGCATTTTGTACCCCGCGTAGTCTTCGTCCTGAATGTAACTGTCTATGTCGAGATCATTATCGCGGTCTTTAAAATCGTCGGTTTCGTCGAACGAGTCGTCATCATCTTTCTGATCATACTCCTCGTCCATACCTTCCTCCAGAGCCGGATTTATTTCCAGTTCTTCTTCAATGCGCGTATCCAACTCAATCGTAGGTATCTGAAGCAGTTTAATAAATTGAATCTGCTGTGGAGACAACTTCTGCTGAAGCGATTGTGAAAGGCTTAATTTCTGCATGGGTAGTCGTGCGAGCTATAGAGTAGACAGTTACGTTGAGTATATAAGCCTTTTGTAAAAGTGCCCTCACAATTATTAGGCCAAAGTAATCAAAAAATGTTTTTCTCTGCATGAATTTTCTGTGAAGCCCATACATATTACCTTCGCAACTTATGACGAATAAGCTCTATGATACCTCGCTAAGCCTGCTAACAGACCTTTATCAGGTAACCATGGCTTATGGTTACTGGAAAACAAAAACATCTGAAAAAGAGGCTGTATTTAATCTCTATTTTCGAAAAAACCCATTCAATGGTGGTTTTACAATAGCCTGTGGGCTGGCTAATGTCATTGGTTATATCGAAAACTTTGGCTTCTCGAAAAAAGACCTGCGCTACCTCAGAACCTTAACCGGCAACGATGAAGAGCCGCTTTTTGAGGAGGCATTTCTGGACTATCTCGCCAATCTGAAACTTACCTGCGACATTGAAGCCATACCAGAAGGAACGGTTGTGTTTCCGAATGAGCCACTGGTACGGGTACGCGGTCCCATTTTACAGTGCCAATTGCTCGAAACACCCCTACTCAATCTCGTTAATTTTGAGTCGCTTATCGCCACGAAAGCAGCCAGACTCCGGCTGGTGGTCGAAAACGATACGCTGCTGGAGTTTGGATTGCGCCGGGCACAGGGCGTAGATGGGGGCATGACGGCCAGCCGGGCCGCTTATATTGGGGGATGTGATGCTACCTCAAATTTACTGGCTGGTAAGCTTTACGATATTCCTGTTCGGGGCACACATGCACACAGTTGGGTGATGTCATTTGACGATGAGCAACAGGCATTTGATGCCTATGCCGATGTATTGCCCAACAATGTGACTCTTCTGGTAGATACGTATGACAGTTTGCAGGGCGTTCGACACGCTATAGAAACCGGGCGAAAGCTGGTGCAGCGCGGGCATAAACTGGCTGGCATCCGGCTCGATTCAGGCGATTTGGCCTATTTGAGTATTGAAGCGCGCAAGCTGCTGGATGCAGCTGGTTTTCAGAATACGGCTATCGTTGCCAGCAACGACCTCGACGAAACGATTATCAGTAGTTTGCGCCAGCAGGGAGCAAAAATTAATGTCTGGGGCGTAGGTACGAAACTTGTTACAGCCTTCGACCAGCCTGCTCTGGGAGGTGTTTATAAATTGGCAGCCCTTCGCCACGAACGCACCGACCAACCCGATGACCATACAGCATCAGAAAAAGCTGATGTTGCGGGCAAGCTACCTAATCAGGCGACGGACCGCCGTATGACGGGCCACTGGGAATATAAGATGAAACTGTCGGAGCAGGCAATAAAAATTTCGACGCCGGGGATTCAACAGGTACGCCGGTTTCGCGATGAACGGGGCTTTATGGCCGATATGATTTATGATTCGGAAGAAATGGCCGGTTCAACTGCCAAATCGGCCACAATGATTGATCCGCTGGATTTTACCAAACGCCGGAAGTTCGACGTTAAGCAACCTTACGAAGACTTGCTCGTTTCCATATTTCAGTCAGGTAAACGAGTCTATGACAGTCCGGATATTCACACGGTTCGGGCGCGGGTGCAGGAGCAATTAGCCCAGCTACATCCGGGTGTAAAACGATTTGTAAATCCGCATATCTATCCGGTAGGACTGGAAAAGGGGTTGCATGAATTGAAAACGAAGCTGATCCTGACGCTTCGGGAAGGGCAGACCTACGTATGAAAAAAGTCCTCATTCTGACCGGCTTGAGCGGTAGCGGTAAATCGACTTTTGCCCGGCAATTCTGTGCCGAAAGTCCAAATTGGCTGCGTATCAATCGCGACGACCTTCGGCGTAGTTTATTGCCCGTGTCGCTTGGGGAGTATTGGAAAACCTGGCCCGACCACGAGAAAAATCGGATTGAAACGCTCGTCAGTGAACTGCAACAAACGGCTATTCTGGAAGGGCTAACGCGGGGGTGGCACGTTCTGATTGACAATACGAACCTCAGACTGAGTTATTTCAATGAGTTTCGAAAACTTCTCGTCGAACACTTTGATGACGTTGACCTTCAGTATAAGCTTATTGAAGCACCTGTTGAGGAATGCATTCGGCGAGACCAGAATCGGCCCGATTCGGTAGGAGAGGCCGTAATCAGGAGACAAGCAGAACAGTTGACGGTGCTAAAAAAGAATTTCAAATTTCAGCCGGAAACACTGACGCGTAGGCCTGTATTTCAGCGAACACAGGATGTAACGTTGCCGCGTTGTGTCCTGGTCGACATTGACGGTACAGTGGCTGACAAAGGAGCCCGATCGCCTTTTGACTGGCACCGGGTGGGTGAGGATGCGCCGAAGCGGCCCATTATCCGGCTGGTACAGGCGCTACACTCGTCGGGTTATGCCATTGTGTTTTTCTCGGGTCGTGATGCCGTTTGCCGGTCTGAGACAATGGCTTGGCTTGAGCAGTATTTTGGGTGGAAATGCGAGTCTACGGCGACAACGGATTATGAGTTGTTCATGCGTCATTCAGGTGACAATCGCAAAGATTCGATTATTAAGCATGAATTATTTGAGCAACATATTCTGGGGCGATACTACGTCGAACTCGTAATAGATGATCGCCAGCAGGTAGTTGATATGTGGCGTCGAACGTTGGGCCTAACCTGTGTGCAGGTAGCTTATGGAGATTTTTGATAAGTCTCTGCCGAGCATTTTTTGCGGTCCATTACATTATTTTTGTATCGAAACATACGTAGTAATCTATGCTTACGCTCGACAACTTCGATCAGCAACTTCCCAAAGATCTTCTTAAAAAAGCCCTGCCATACTTTCAGAACGGCGCCGTATTGTATGTAGACCAGAATGACGATGGTTTGTGGCAGGCCGAAGTTGATGGTTCCGATACGTACTCGGTTGAGATAACCCTTGATGGACGTATGGTTTCGGAATCATTCTGCGATTGTCCCGTCGAAAGTGCAACTTGTAAGCATGTAGTAGCAATCTTGTTTGCCTTACGCGAAGAACTCAAAAAACAGGCGAAACAACCAAAAAAGACACCCAGCAAGTCAAAAAAACTGACTATTTCAGAGTTGGTCAAGCAGGCTAGTGCCGATGAACTGCGGGCGTTTCTGGTTGAATACGCTACTGCCGATAAGACGTTTGCCACCAAACTGCAACTCCATTTTGCCGATAAAGATGAACGTATCGACGTGGGCAAACACTACACCGAATTGATCCGTAAAACCATCCGTTCCCACGGTGATCGGCATGGATATATCGACTACCGGGCGACGTTCAAACTGGCTAAAGAAGTCGATACGTTGCTGGCAACGGGTGTGAAACTCATTGGTCAACGTAACTTTAAAGACGCCCTGACACTGGGTATGGTGCTGCTTCGGGAGATGATGACGGCATTGACTGAGGGGGATGATTCGGCGGGCAATATCAGTGGCTCGGTTAGCGGAGCCATTGATTTGTTGCAGGATATTGGTCTTGACGAAAATACAGCTCCACCCCTGCGTCGGCAGTTGTTCGATACGCTGGCTAATGAGCTAATGGACAAACGCTATTTCGATTTTGGCGACATGGGTTCGGAATTGCTTGACGTAACGTATCAAATGGCCCTGCGTATGAGCGAACCAGATTTATTTCTAAGCCTGATTGCTAGGCTGCTGCCGCTACATAAGTCTGGTGGTAGTACATTCTATCAGGATCATCTGCGAACGTTACGCGTGCAATTTCTGCGCGATGTTGGCTGGACTGACGAAGCCGAAAAACAGATGCAGGCCAGCATGGATATTGTGGAGGTTCGGAGGCAAGTTGTTGATGATGCCATTCAGTCCAAACAATACGAACGGGCTAAAACTCTGTTGCTGGAAGGTATCCGCATCGCTGAGGTAAAAAGTCATCCCGGTACTGTGCACCAGTGGGAAGAGACGTTGCTGGCTATCGCCGAAGTCGAACAAATGACCGATGAAATTCGGCGTTTGACCAAACGATTCGCCTTTGACCACCGGCTTAACACAGATTATTATCGTCGATGGAAAGCTACATTTTCATCCGATGAATGGGCTAATGAATACCGGTTACTGGTTGATCGTATTCGTCATGAAGTGGCGGAGGAAGCTAAGAGCCGAAAGCCAGGCTGGGGTTATAACGTAACCGATACGTTGCTGGCTCGCTTGGGGCCTATATTGGTTGAAGAAAAACAATGGCCCGACTTGCTTGCTTTAGTTCAGCAATCACCCCGAATCGACGTACTGAAACAGATGCTGCCCTATTTGGCGGAACCGTATCCCAGCGAAATGCTGGCTCTGTTTCTGCCCGCTATTCGACGTGTGGCTGAATCGGCCAGTACGCGTCCTGAATACAATAACGTAGCTACTTTAATAACTCTGGTCCGTGAAAATATTGCCGGTAGTCATTTACAGACAGACGCACTGATTTCAGAACTAAAAGCAACATTCATCAAACGCCCGGCCATGCAGGACGAACTGCGAGGCATTAAATAACCCAACGCCATGCTGACAGACGAGGAAATGCAATACAAGATCGACTACGAGATTATCGTGGATGCCTATGACGAATACGAACAGAGCGCGGGCTGGTCTATTTTCTTTGAAGAAACGCTCGAATTCCCTTTTACGGCGATAGCCCAACTCAAAAAACGCGACGGAACAACTGAATCGAAGCGAGTGAAGGTAGTAGGCCTGTCGTCGAAGGAGGATGATTTTATGAGCAGCGATTTCAACCTCGAAATGGAGCAGGGCCAATACGTTCGCCCCATTGCTTACTCAGCTTTGAGTGACATCCAGGCGTCAGATGAAACCCTGGAAGCGTTCCAGATTTGGGATTTTTACTGGCGTGGGTGAAAGGTGGAAGTACGTGCCGGGGCTTGTAATGAATTATGGGAAATTTAAATTTCTCTATTCGATGAGATGAATTTTTACGGAATCACTTGTGTAACCCATTGAATCAGCCGCTCGATTAATAAGCTTTACTACATCGTTAGCGCTTAAGTTAGCCTCAAAAAACAGACTTGAATTAGGGATTTGTTCTGCTTTTCTTAACAGACTGCTGTCTTTCGTAAAGTAAGGATGCTTTTTACCTGCCAATGTTGTCAAGTTGTGAATTTCATCTGGGTGGACTTCCGCCATAATCTGTAGAAAAGTCTGGTTCTTGGAAAATTATTGCGGAGTAGTCCCACACTCGGTTAACACCCGTAAACGAAGGGCTGAAAAGTCCATGTATCCATAGGCCCTGCGAATCAGACTCCGAATATGATTCTACATTGTTGATGGTGTGCAGCTTAACACCCAGAATACCAACAGCTACGCCATTTCCAATCCGCTTAACTTCCTTAACCCCAATGACGTTGAGTCGATTGAAGTATTGAAAGATGCAGCGGCTGCTTCCATTTATGGGTCGCAGGCGGCAAACGGGGTTGTTATTATTTCGACCAAGAAAGGCAAAGCAGGACGGACATAAGTGAAATTCAACTACTATCAGGGTGTGGTTGAGCCGATCAAATACTTCGATGTTCTTAATTCGCAGCAGTGGGTAAACATGCGTACTGATGCTTTCGCCAATGCAAATCCAACGCAATTCAGAAGCTGGGCATTACAGCAAGTGCTGGGTCTTCTCCGTTATCCAGCCGCAACGGTAGCCAGTCTCGGAGAAGGACAGTTGCAGGGGATTGTCGATACGTTGAAGACATACGACTGGCAACGGGCGGCAATGCGCAGCGGACGCGTGCAGAATTACGAAGTCTCACTCTCCGGGGGCAGTGACCGGAATACGTTCCACTGGTCATCCTCCTATAATACGCAGGATGCCAACGTGGTCGGTGTTTATTTCAAACGGTTTACATCCAGCTTACGACTAGGCCAGAAACTGTCCGAAAAGTTAAACTTTGAGCAGTCGATAAACCTGAGTACAACAACCCAAGGTGGGTAATATGCATCGCCCAACGGGGGTGGATTTTTAGGATCAGCCGCTTTTGGCGGACCGGTAATGGTGCCAACAAATGCTATTTATAACGCAGGTGGTACGTATGCCAACACCCCGCTTACGGGCGGTGCCGTTGGAGTCGTTAGTCACAACTTCATTCTGTCTGCCGATTATGCCAAAATCACGTCGGTCACGAATCAGTTGATTGGTAGTGCTGCCCTTACGTATAAAATAACGCCCCAGTTAATATTCCGGCCAACCGTTAATCTGGACTACCGCATTATCAAAGGCGATTATTATGCTGATCCCCGCATTCAGGATGCGTATAGTGTAGGGGGCGGGACTCGTTTCAGAATGAAGAGAATATCAACTTCCTCACAAATGGCGCCCTTACTTATTCGCACCAGTTTGGCGAACATGCTATCAACGCGCTGGCAGGGCTTGAATATCGGAGCGACACCCGGAACGGAACCAGCGGTTCAGCCTATGGATTTCCAACGTCAGACTTTCACTATATCTCAGCCGCTGCCAATTACCAGAGTATGTCGAGTTTCTGGACGGGCTATCGCCGGGCTATCGCCGGGCTATCGCCGGGCTTCAGCCTTTGGTAAACTGGATTATAACTACAAGAGTCGGTATTTTTTATCGCTTATTGGTCGCTACGATGGTTCTTCCCGTTTCGGTGCCAATAACCTGTTCGGCTTCTTTCCCTCCGTTTCGGGCAGTTGGTTAGTGTCGGATGAAAGCTTTCTGAAAGGCAATCCTGTATTAACGGAATTGAAAGTGCGGGCCAGTTTTGGATCAACGGGAAATGATCAGATCGGAAACTTCGACTCGAGAGGCCTCTATTATGCCGGGTATAATTACAACGGTGGCAGTGGCGTTGCGGCCGCCAGTCTGGCAAACCCCAATTTGAAATGGGAACGCAACACCGAAATTGCCGCTGGTCTGGAGTATAGTTTATTTAACAACCGGATTCGTGGTCAATTTGACGTGTATGATCGTACCAGTAATGACCTGTTGCTACAGCGGCAAATACCCAACACCAGCGGCTATACGACCATCGCGTTCAATGCGGGCCAGATGAAAAACCGGGGGTTTGAAGCGGAAATAAGTGTAGACGTGCTGAAAACCTCATCCATACGCTGGGAAAGTAGTTTTAACTTCTCGGTCATTAACAACAAGGTTACCAAACTCTATGACGGTATATCCCCGCAGGCCAATGTCGACAGCCTTGTTTTGCTGACAGCACCGGTGCAAGCGGGTAATACGACTGTAACGCGGAACTTCATAATTGGCAAGCCCGTCTATGCAAACTACGCAGCTGTATACGCCGGTGTAAACCCCGCTACGGGCCGGGCCATGTGGTATGACCAGAATGGCAACATTACGTATACCTACCAAACCCCGCGTGATTCTAAATATCTGGGATCAGACTTTGCCAATATTTATGGAGGCTGGCGAAACCAGATTTCATACAAAGGTTTTGCCCTGACGGCGTTTTTCCAGTATGAGTTTGGTCGTCGGGTCAATAACTCGCAAGGACTTACTCTGATCGACGACGGAACGCGTAACGTGAATACCTTAACCGACACGTACAACAATCGCTGGACAACACCGGATCAGATCACCGACATACCACGGCCTACAATGGGGGTGCCGAAATACTGGGATCTTCGTATGTATCAGCCACCAGCCGCAGTATTGAAGATGCGTCCTATATTCGTCTGAAGCAGGTACAACTGGCCTACACATTCCCGAAAGCGCTGCTTAATGCAACAAAGATCCTTCAGAATGTCCGCATCTATGCGGTAGCAACCAACCTGGTTACCTGGACAAAATGGACAGGCTACGATCCGGAATTCCGGAATTTCGGATTGGGTAATACGGGTACTATTCCCCCCTGGAATTGGAGAAAAGTGGAACTACGGTGCTGGACATTCGCCGTCAATTGTATGAATTGGGTACAAAAGGACGCGGTGCGCAGAATGTAGAGACCACCAAATTTCTGGGTAAGAACGGCACCATCAACCTCGACAACGTTCCGGTAATTCGTATCTCGGAGATGTATCTTAACCGGGCCGAAGCGTATTATCGTCTGGGAAAAGAAGCGGATGCAATCAAAGATTTAAACACAATCAGGACACGGGCGGGTCTAACCGAAAAAGCCGGTTTGACAGGAGCGGCCTTGCTGGATGAAATCATCAGGCAGCGTCGGTTGGAGCTTGCTTTTGAGGGGCATCGGTTCTGGGATCTGAAACGATTGGGTCGTGATATTGTCAAGTTGCCGACAAATTTGCCATTCACGGATTACCGCGTTCTGCCCCGGATTCCGATTAGCGAGATCAATAACAACAAGAACCTGAAACAAAATTATTACTAAGCCATCAGTCAAAATTCTCAACATTAACACCACGTTGCTATGGAAATATTGTTGCGTTTCGTGCTGATAGGCGTTATCGTGGTCACACAAACTTCATGCTTTAAGGAAAACGATTTCCTTTTTAACAAAAAAACGGTCGTTGAATACCAGGCTACGGTCGTTACCTCACTGGCCGTTGGAAAAACATATCCGTTGTTGGCGGTCAAAAACGGGGCTGGCGCTCAAACTACTCAGGTGAATCTGGTAGGAGCACAGCGTACCAAAGACGAAGTCATCAGGTTCTCCGTCGATAAAGACAATACAACAGCTGTAGAAGGTGTCCATTATAGCCTGAAAGGCGGCACGTTTACCATTCCCGCCAATGCCAGTCTGGGTAGTTGCGCTATTGACATTCTGACCGGAACCGTACCTGCCAATACCACCAAAACGGTTGATCTGGTTCTGACACTGGAGGGAAACGGGTCGGATATTTTGCCGAACGAAAACTACAGGAAAGTAGGCTACCGCATTTCTTTTTAGTTGCTCATTCCGTAACTAAAAACGGTTGTAACC
>JANXVQ010000003.1 GCA_025351545.1 Spirosoma sp. | reverse complement strand
TCTCAAACCCGACACCACGAGAACCCGGCACCACGACACCACGAAAACATAAAAGGCCTTACAATTCAAACTCCCTTTTTTCCTTAATAAACTTATAAACATGAAAAAAACTGTAAAACTCTTCGTTTTACTGCTGCTTCTAAGCCAAAGTTATGCCTTTGCGCAAAGCAACAGAGTGACCGGCAAAGTGACCGGTCCTGACAATCAGGGACTTCCTGGTGTAAACGTTCAGGTGAATGGCACGACGGTAGGAACCGCCACCGATGCCACGGGGAACTTCTCGCTGAATGCCGCGGGAACTGCTTCTTTAGTGTTTTCAACTATTGCCTACATCAGTCAAACTGTCGCGGTTAACGGGCGCTCTATCGTTAACGTCCAATTAGCGGAAGACTTAAAAACATTGAACGAAGTTGTTGTTGTCGGATACGGAACCCAACGAAAAACCGATGTAACGGGTGCTCTTACGGCCATTTCGACGAAGGATTTTGCGCAACAGCCCATTACGCGCTTAGATCAGGTCTTGCAGGGACGGGCCGCTGGTGTTCAGGTGACACAGGCCAACGGAGCGCCGGGTGGTGATGCCCGCATCCGGGTCCGGGGTGCCAACTCGGTGCTGGGCAATAACAACCCGCTCTACGTAGTGGATGGTTTTGTTGGTGCCGATTTCAACTTCATAAACCCCAGCGACATTGAAACACTTCAGATCCTGAAAGATGCGGCTTCTACGTCTATTTACGGGAGCCGGGGTGCAAACGGTGTAGTTATCATCACGACAAAGAAAGGAGCAAAAGGCATCAAAGTAATGTATGAAGGGCAGGCCAGCACATCGGAAGTCATCAAACGTTTCGATGTATTGCCCGCCGGCGAATTTGCCGATATTGTGAACACCAGAGCTACCGCCACAGGATCAAACAAACCCTTCACAGATACACAGGTGGCTGGTTTTAAGCAGAACGGCGGTACCGACTGGCAGGATCTGGTTTACCGGAAAGGAAGTGGTCAGCAACACCAGGTGACGGTTTCGGGGGGCGGTGACAAATCGACTTTTATGATTTCGGGAAACTACGTCGGTCAGTCGGGTATTGTCCAGAACAGTAATTTCAAACGGTATATTCTGCGTTCTAATTTTACCACCCAGATCAACGATAAACTAACGCTGCGACTCAATCTGTCGGGATCAAAAACCCAAAACCACAACACCAACGGCGGTGGAGCACTCATCCAGGTGCTGGCGTGGGCACCAACCACACCCGCCTACGATACCGATGGTCAGCCTACATTTACAGACCCAATTGGGTCGGTTTACCGAAATCCGATTGATTATCTATACGACCAATCTGTTAATGCTGACCGCGCTACGTTCAATGCCATTGGTGGCCTGAACTACAAACTGCCGATAAAAGGGCTTTCGCTGGATGTGTCGTACGCCATTAATTACCTGAACGCGCAGAATCTCAATCTTAGCGGCAAACGGCTCTCCAACAATAACCCCAGCGCCAGTCGGTATTCGGCAGAGCAGGTAACGTTGCAAAACACCAACAATCTGAATTATACTCTAACGGCTGGTAACCACTCCATTACGGCAGTTGCCGTCTTGGAAACACAGCAATTCACAAACCGTGACTTCACCGCTACAGCCACTGGTTTACGGTTTCCGCAATTAGGGTATGACAACATCGGCGGCAATTCGGCGGCTTCGGTAGCTTCGTCTTTTTCAAAATCAACCTTGCTGTCCTTACTCGGCCGGGTGAATTATGCCTACAAAGAAAAGTACTTGGTGACGGCGGCTGTTCGTCGGGATGGATCATCCAAATTCAGCCCCGAAAACCGGTTCAGCGTTTTCCCATCGGTAGCCGTAGGCTGGCGGTTGTCGGAAGAGAAATTCATCAAAAATCTCAACGTATTCAGTAACCTGAAACTCCGGGGAAGCTGGGGTACAACGGGCAGCCAGGCTATCGGTTCATACGCCACGTTGTCGCCCTATGGCACTACGTTCGTTGCTTTCAACAATACAGCGGCTGTGGCTGGCGTAATCCAGGGAAATCAGGGGAATAGAAACCTGAAATGGGAAAGTACCCGGCAAACGGATGTGGGGATAGAAATGGAATTTCTGAACGGCAGAGTTCGCATTGAAGCCGATTATTTCCACAAAAACACGACCGACCTGCTACTCAATGCCGCCCTGCCGAGCTATGCGGGTGGTGGAACCCAGACCCGGAACATAGGTGAGATCGAAAACAAAGGCTTTGAGTTTTCGATTGGCGGTACGCCCTTTGACGGACGAGGTTTCCGTTGGGAAACAAATCTGAACCTGTCGACCTTACAAAACAAGATTCTCAGCCTCGGCGGTTTACCCCGGCTGGGTACTGGCACGGGCGTAGGGGCAGGCATGTCGACCACAAACGAATTTATGCTGATGCCCGGCGAGCCACTCGGTTCGTATTGGGGCCTGAATTACCTCGGCACATTTAAAGCAAATGAGGCCGATCTGGCGGCTAAGTTTGGCCGCGTACCGGGCGATCCACATTATCAGGATCTTAATGGCGACAACTCAATTACTACGGACGATTTCCAGATTATAGGCCGTGCGTTCCCTAAACTGACCGGTGGCTGGAATAACACTTTTTCGTATAAAGGACTGACATTGAATGTATTCTTTAACGGTGTATTCGGCGTCGATAAGTTAAACTACACGCGGGCCGCTGCCCTTTCGGGAGCGGGCGATGCACGTCAATTCACGCTGTCAGAAATTCGGGATTACTATCGTCCTGGCAACGAAACGTCAGACATACCGGCCTTCACGAAAACGTATCAGCCATTCACCCAGTCCAGCCGATTCATTGAAAATGGCAGTTTTGTCCGGTTGAAGAACGTGAGCCTGTCGTATAATCTACCTCCTTCCCTGTTTCATAACAAGGGAAATGTACGGGTATTCGCGAGTGCAACCAATCTGCTGACCATCACCAAATACAAAGGACCCGATCCGGAAACAAGCAACGTGGGTTCTGGTACAGATACCGCAATCGGTATCGACTACGGTTCCTATCCGAACTCCAAAACCTACACATTCGGCTTGAATCTGTCCTTCTAACCTTCTGAACAACAAAATGAAAAATCTACCGATATATTTACTGGCTGTTCTGCTCATTGCAGGCTGCAAAAATTACCTCACAGAAGACACGACGGGTTTGCTATACGGCCCGAACGTACTGTCGACGCAGGACGGGCTTGAATCCGCCCTGACGGGTGCCTACAAGGGATTAGGTTCCCAGTGGTCGTATGGTTTTATTCACCCCTCGGCCAATGGCGCCGTGCTGGGAGCCGATGACGTAACAACGCACCCGGCCAGTAATAAAGCCGACTGGCGCGAGTTCGACCAGTTCAACGTATCGACGACGAATCAACGGTCAGGCGCGGTCTATAATGGCTGTTACAAAGCCATTCAGGGGGCCAACAACGTCATTAATAATTACTCAAAAACGGTGGGAACAAAGGCTACCATCGACATTATTGCGGGCGAAGCGTATTTCATCCGGGGCTTTTCTTACTACTGGTTAACCCGGTTTTACGGCAATATTCCCTTAGTTAAGGCTGGCGAATATTCAGATAGTTTGCTCACAATCAAGAAGTCGACACCAGCCCAGATTTATGCTCTGATTGTTTCTGATTTGCAGAAGGCAGAAACGATGCTCCCCAACACCAGACGCGATCCGGGCCGTCCGAATGTAGGTTCTGCTAAAGCGTTTCTGGCAGATGTCTATTTAACAATGG
Source organism: Spirosoma sp. (assembly GCA_025351545.1). GTDB lineage: Bacteria > Bacteroidota > Bacteroidia > Cytophagales > Spirosomataceae > Spirosoma. Next base: position 1,583 of record JANXVQ010000003.1, on the reverse strand, counting down.
CGGGATGGCCCCTGAAACAAACCGACAAATATGATCTGGCAGCGGCCAAAGCTAAAGAAGTGATTGACAATCGCGCTGCGTATGGTTTCCAGTTATTACCAACGTTTGCCGCTGTTTTCGAAAATGATCCGGCAGTTGCTGGCACAGCCGAATCGGTTTACCAGATCGGTGGGTTTGCCGCCGGTAGCGGTACAGCCAACGCTACTTACGGAAACACGACCATGCCGGGCGAAGAAGGTGGTTGGGATGACATGTTTGCCGAGCTTAATTTCTTCAAAAACTTTCCCGAAGGTCCCCGCAAAGATGCCACGTTCCGAACGCAGTTTGGGTTGGGCGCTACCACAATCCCCTGGCAACAGAGCCTGACCAAGCACCCCTATTACAAAAAATGGTACATTAAGGGAAATATTGTAACATCCAGCATCTCGTTACCATCAGTCATGATGCGCTACGCCCACGTATTAACTGTTTATGCCGAAGCTAAAGCGCGGGGCACCGGCGGACCCGATGCGGCTGCTTATGATGCACTCAACCAGATACGTTTGCGGGGTCTTCCGGCGGGAACAAAGGCGCTATCCACGGCTAACGGCCTCACAGCCGCCCAATTTGCCGACGCCGTAGTGCAGGAACGGGCCTGGGAGTTTGCCTGCGAACGTACGCGCTGGTTTGATTTAGTCCGGCTCGAACAGGTAGAAGCAGCCAATGCCGCCAAGAGCCCGGACGACCTCCAGCCGATAAAAGCCATCACGAAAGCGAACTATTGGTTTCCCCTGCCGTATTCTGACACGTCGATCAACCCGAATTTAAATCAGTAAGCTGCAAAATCAGACCTATAAGGTTTCAAAAACCTTATAGGTCTTTACGATCCCATACAATATTGAAAAAGGTAATTGGTCTAACACTCGCAGTGCTTGGTTTGTGTGCCAACACAATACATTTGGCAGAATGGCCACAAGCCGAACTGTCCAATGGCATCATTCAGACAACGTTATACCTGCCCGATGCCAATCAGGGATATTATCAGGGTACGCGTTTTGACTGGGCCGGAGCATTCAAAAATCTTACGTATAAGGGACATAGCTTTATTGAACCGTGGTTTGAAAACTACGATCCCAAACTACACGATGCCATTAGCGGCCCTGCCGAAGAGTTTACGCCATTGGGATACGCAGACGCAAAACCCGGTAGTACATTTATGAAAATTGGTGTGGGCGTACTCCGCAAACCCGACGATAAAGCATACGCCTTTGCAAAGTATTACGACGTGGTGAACCAGGGGAAATGGACGACAAAACAACACAAAGACCACCTTGATTTTACACATGAACTTACCGACTCAACGGGCTACGGGTATCGCTATACAAAAACCATTCGACTAAGTAAAGGAAAACCTGAACTCGTGCTGGAGCATAGCCTCAAAAATACGGGCACACGGCCCATTGAGACAAGCACCTACGATCATAACTTCTTCATCATTGACAAGCAACCCAGTGGCCCAACGGTAAATATTGAGTTTCCGTTTGCCGTGAAAGCCGAGGGAAAGGGGTTTGGGAGTACCATCCTGACGCGAGGAAACCGACTTG
>JANXVQ010001022.1 GCA_025351545.1 Spirosoma sp. | reverse complement strand
ACGCGTTATGCCATACAGGATGTCCGCAATGATGCGAATAAGCCTTACAATGCTAACCTGAAGTATTACGATCACTTCAAACAAATGTTTCAGACCGCTGGTACGACGAATAATAGCATCAACGTTTCGGGAGCCTCAGAGAAAAGCGATTTCAACCTATCGGTTGCCAATAATCACGCCGTAAGTTCTATTCTGAAAAATGGCTATGTCGATAGAAGCAATGTATCGCTGAATGTGGGTACGGAATTGTTCAGGAACTTTACCATCCGATCGTCTACTCAGTTGGTATATACCAAAAACACCCTTCACCCGGGTTTAGGTGCCGCAGGTGGCATTGATTACGGTAGAGGAAACTCATTAGGCAATATTGGATCTGTCTATGGCTTTTTGAATACATCTCCCTTCTTCGACCTCAGCCGTAAGATGTCTGATGGAAACTATCCATCGTATCCCACGGCTGATTTTCTGAGCGTCAATGCGGGTAATCCATATTATGCACAACAATACACCGATGGGCTGGATAACAAAATAGATGTTATCCAGAACTTTGATGCTGATTACAAGATCAACAAGTTTGTGGAGCTGGATGCCAAGTATGGTATTAACTATCGTAATGAAAACGCGAGATGGACGTATTATAACCAGTCCTCAAATGCCAATTCTAACTTGTATAATTCTTATTCAAGTAACTATGCCGCTAATAACAATGGTGAAATAGATAACTTCCAGTATAACACCACATTCCAGAATTTTCTGGCTACGGCTTTTATCCGAACTGATTTTGAAAACGACTTTCATATAAAACTGCCGATTCAAACCAGTACGCAGATCTCGTTTGACTATCGCAAGAAAAAATATACCGAATACGACACCTATGGGTTAGGCCTGGGCCTGGCACCGCCATTCAATATTTCGTCTACGTCAACGCAGGCGGTAGCCCGCGATTACACTGAGCCATTCATTACATATGGTTATCTGGTTAATCAGAAAGTTGATTTCGGCGATTACGGCGGTATTACGGCTGGTTTCAGAACAGATTTCTCCTCGGCTTTCGGAGCCGGTTCGACGCCGTTCACATTCCCGCACTTCGATGCGCGTATTGCTCCTTTATCCTTTTTCAAAAACAGCAAACTGGCGAATACAATATCCTACTTTAAGCTAAGAGCGGCTTACGGTGAAGCGGGTATCCAGCCTGGCGCTTTTGACCGATACCCTGTTTTATCACAAGGAAACCTGGGATCATCGTTAGTCTATTCGGTGCCATCTACCAGCAACAATCCTGACCTGAAGGTGGAAGTATCAAAAGAATTCGAAGCAGGTACTGATTTCACCATCGGTGGTAATTCGAATCGTACATGGCTGAACTCAGTTTCGGGTTCGTTCACGTACTGGAATCGGACAAGCGAAAACGTGATTTATAACGTGAGCGTACCGCCATCGCTTGGATCAACGTTGCAGAAAACGAATGCCATTGGTTTGGCATCGAATGGGGTTCAGTTCTCGTTGACTTTACCGATCTACAACTCTAAAAACCTGAAGTGGGATTTTACGACCAATTTTGGTCATCAGGTGTCTACAGTTAAGTCAATTGCAGGTGGTGCCGATATTATCCTGACGTCGAGCGCAGGTAGTACAGCACTGGTATTAACCCCCGGAAAGCCAATTGGACAGTTATACGGCTACAAAGCGTTAACCAGCCTGGACTATACCAACCAGGCAGGTGTTAAGTATATCACAGATGCTAATGCCGGAAACTATACAATAGTAGATGGACGTGTGGTCAATAAAACGACGTACCAGATGCAGTTCACGAATGAAACGTATCCATTGGCCAATCCAAATCCCAAGTTTAACGTTTCATTTATAAATGGTATTAGCTTCAAGGATTTCCTTGTTTTTAATTTCCAGATTGACTGGGTATATGGAAGCCATCTGTATAACCAAACGAAAGAGTGGATGTATCGCGACGGTATCAGCGGTGATTTCACAAAGCAGGTTACCATTGATGGAAAAACAGGTGCTTTCCCTGCTTACTGGTCCAGTGCCTACTATAACTTATGGGGCAGCCTGCGTGGTGCCGGTAACAACGCTACGAAAGACTACTTCCTGGAAGATGCCTCTTTTGCCCGGTTGAGAAACGTTTCAGTTGCTCTTGATCTGGCTAAGGTTGTCAAGCTTCCGTACCTTACCAAGTGCCAGTTGGTATTGACCGGGCGAAATCTCGTGACCGTTACCAAGTATACTGGCTATGATCCTGAAATCAGTTCAGGTGCTTCTAACTCTTCATTCGACCGGGGAGTAGACCACAGTACGCTGCCTAACATCAAGTCGTACCAAGTTGGACTGAATATCGGTTTCTAATTTTAAACCTTATTGGACTATGAAACTTTTTAACAAAAATAAATTTCTTTCTACGGTTTGTTGTACGGTAATTCTCCTTGGAGCTGTTTCCTGCAAAGACCAGTTGAATGTTGGTAACCCCAATTCGCCTACTGTAACCGCTAACGTAAATACAGAAACCGGACTTATTCAGTTAGCGCAGGGTGGTGTATACTTCAATGGTTTCTATAACGGCGATAACTGGCTGGGGAACAGTTATTTTTCGCTGCCCTGGGGCTACAGCGCGCTAATGGCCGATATTGTTGGAGCCGATGCATCTAACAACCAGATTACCACAATTGGTGTGCCTGATTATATCATTTTAGATGATGGTACAAAGCAAACCAATCCGTCTCCTCAGATAAATATTATACGGGCTTACAATAGCCGTGCGGCAACTGGAGCTGGTAATAATGTTACCTATTTTCAGTGGTTGAACATGTATGCACTGAATAATGCCTGCAATGAGGTATTGAATCAGGTAGATGGAATTAAATTTTCGGGCGACGCCGTGTCGAGAGCGAATACCATTAAAGCGTGGTGTTACTGGTGGAAAGGCTATGCCTATGCTTCTATCGGAACTATGTATTATTCGGGTCTTATTGAAGATAAGTTTGGTGTCACCAACAGTAATTACGTATTGCACGACGCGATCATCAATCAGTCGAATACGTACCTCAACATGGCGGCTGCTACTTTGGGGACTATTACCAGCGCTGCTGATTACCAGGCTGTTTTAGGTCAATTGATTCCTTCTTTCAATCAGGTTGGCCTCGGTGGTGTACCCACTGCAGACGTGTGGAAGCGGAGTATCAATACCATGCTGGCTCGTAATATCATAAACAATAAACTGGCTCCTTTTGTAAACGGGAATCCCGGTGCTACGATTACGAAGTCTTCGACAACTGCCATGACTACCGCCGACTGGACTACTGTATTAACATTGGCTACGAACGGTATTCAGAAAGGTGATATTGTCTTCACTGGAAGAAGTGTAGCCGCCAATTATTTCTTCACGGCTAACGGAGGCACTGTTGCGTCGTTAACAACAGGCGTAAATACATCGACTACCTTCAAAATTAGTGAGCGATTTATTCAGGCGTTTAATCCGGGAGATAAGAGACTCACAAATAATTTCAATACAGCTACCACGTATAAGAACAACTATACGTTTACCACTCGCTACAATTTGATCGATGGTGGTAGTGGAGCGGCTGGTGTATACGTCCTAGGAAGCAAAACTGCCGGAGCCTACGAAGTTTATATCGCAGGAAGCTATGAAGAAAACCAGTTAATACTAGCCGAAGCGAACATGCGTCTGGGTAATGCAGAAACCGGCTTAGGCTATGTAGATGCTGTTCGGACATATCAGGGCGCAGGTATTGCCGCTACAGTAGGCTCTGGACTGACATTGCCTAAAGCGCTCACAGAACTAACCAAAGAGAGACGAGTTGCTCTTTTCAGCAGAGGCTTAAGTTATTATGACAGCCGCCGGTGGGGTTGGATTTATGATATAGCCAATGGTGGCGGAAGCTACGGCAACACAGTGGTGACAACCGCCGGTGTAGTCAATAAAAACGTTACTATGAACTATAACTTCCTGGATTATTGGGATGTGCCTGCCGACGAATCGGTGTTAAATCCTACGACGGGTGTAGCTACTAAAAATCCAAATTTCTAGTTTTTTACTGAGCAACAGTACTTTCAAGAGGCTCTCCACTATATGGTGGAGAGCCTCTTCCTATTCTGGTGAAGCCATAAAAACCGCACTTCCTGCATAAACGTATACCTATTGCATCAAGTAGATGGTAATTTGCCTGTTCTCAGTATAAATGTTTGGCAATATGCCTGTTAGGTCGTATTATTAATGAGTCTTTGTCAAATAAATGTATATAGTGTAAACGTCTGGTTAGCTAATGGATTTATACGATGACGGCGAATTTAACGTTTGAAAATTACGTAGCTTGCCAAGCTTTGTGAAGGCTTCCGGCACGTAAAAGCTGTACAATAATCTTAAAGCAAATTATCTGGAATAAAACCTTTACATGAGAAAATTCTACAGCCTAATTTTCTGGTCTGGCCTATTGGTTATGCTACCGGGTTACCTGTTGGCTCAAGGGCTGCGTATATCGGGTAGGGT
>JANXVQ010001019.1 GCA_025351545.1 Spirosoma sp. | reverse complement strand
TCTCAAACCTGACACCACCTACACCACCCACGTAACAGAAAACCTGACACCACGAAACAAAGCCACGTAGCTTATTTAATTCGATTGTACTTCCTCAATAAATCAATAACCAGCTTGTGCGGGAGCGCGTACGCCTTATTGCCATTTATTCCTTCCGTGGTTTCGGCGGCAACCATTGCATTGATAATGGCTTCTTCAACCGCCTGAACGGTTGCCTCGAACAGGGGATTGATTAAATCATTGGGTAACTCATCGACCTTTGTGAATTTTTCTCGCTGAAAAGCAGACGAATTTGCGGTGGAAAAGGCGATAAAAATATCACCGGAACCATTTTCCCCGCGCCCACCAACCTTTCCTACGCCAATTGGAACCCTGGCCGCTATTCGTTTTAACTGATGCGGTAATAAGGGCGCGTCGGTGGCAACGACTACGATTATGGAGCCGTCGCCTTCCTGTCTGTAATGTACCGGAGGGGCGTTTAATACCGAATTCAACGTGTCTTTTAATTCTTTGCCAACCGGCACTCCGGCAATAGTTAAATTGCGCTTAGCCCCAAAATTCGACTGCACCAGCACACCAACCGTAAACGTCGAATCTTTTATTTTTATAACTCTTGATGAGGTTCCCGTACCTCCTTTAAAGCCTAAACACATCATACCGGTACCGCCCCCAACATTGCCTTCTTTTAGTAGGCCAGTCGTGGCACTATTCAAGGCTTCATAGGCATTGCTTTCTTTAACATGAAACCCGTAAATGTCATTTAAAAACCCATCGTACGTTTCGGCCACAACCGGGTATGTATACCAGAAATTTTCTTTGTACCAATGCTTTTCGACAAACCATTTCAACACTGCATCCCGTACAACACCCACGCTGTTGGTATTGGTTATCATGATGGGTGTTTCCAGAAACCCCGACTCCGTTATCCAGGTTGTACCGGTCATTTCACCATTTCCATTCAACGAATACCAGTTTGCAAAAACCGGATTATTGGTTTTTCCTCTTGGCAGAATGGCGGTAACACCCGTTCGGACAGGGCCTTTGCCTAACACATTTTTGCCTTGTCCGGAAATGATTGTGCTGTAACCAACCTGTACGCCTTTAACATCGGTTATTGCGTTGAACGTACCAGTTGTTCCGTCGAAGGGAATGCCAATATCTCTCGCCCTTGGTTTTTGGGCATAAATGAGCGGTTGAACACAGAGAAGTAAACCAATTAAGGAGATAACTTTCATGATTTGAGGTGAGTGTAAATATTGACAGCGTTTATTCTGTCTCCCGGTTAAAGGCTGAGAATTGTAGTACAGCTAGTCCATAAATATACTAAAGCCCGGCAATCTTGCCTACCATTAAATCTGTATACCGAAGTGAAAAAGAAGACCGTTCAGACTCGCTCACTGATCAATAACTAACTGCTCGGTGAACTTGTGCGCCAATCAGGCAGGGTATTGACTGCTCATATACGCTTCATTGCAATCCATAATCTGATGGTTGTTGTATATATTGAAATCAGCAGACCTTTCTGCTGATTCAAATTCCTCTATGATGAGGGTTTCCACAAATGTTTTTTCTTCGACTTCTCTGGCAGATTCCGTGTGCAGTACTCGTCCTGATTACAGCGTTGATATTCATAAACGAGTGTGCAATGGCTCGGCCCGGTCGGCGTACGAAAGATGTTCCCTATGTAGCGAATGGGTCTGACGCTGAACGGCATTTGCTGGATGTATACGCACCACGAGAATCATTAGCTGGTGCCGGAAGGCCCGTCGTGGTATTTATTCATGGTGGCAACTGGAACAGCGGCAGCAAAAATCTCTACGCTTTTATTGGTCGGCGGCTGGCTAAACAAGGCATTGTCGCCGTAATTATCAACTACCGGCTTGCACCCGCTGTATTGGTATCGGCTATGGCCGATGACTGTGCTCAAGCGGTACGCTGGACAGCACAACATATTTCAGAATATGGCGGAGATCCAACCCGGATTTTTGTGATGGGACATTCAGCAGGTGGTGGGTTGGCGGCTTTGTTAGCCACCAATAACGCCTTGTTTACCAAAATCGGACTGGCCAAAAATCCCGTGAAAGGTGCTATTCTCGATGATCCGGCCGGGCTGGATATGTTCGATTATCTAACCAAAATGGAGTATCCAAATGATGAACAATATCTAATTCCATTTGGTAAAGATCCGGCTATTTGGCGTGCTGTGTCGCCAATGTATTATGTCAGCGCCGGCAGTCCGCCCATGCTGGTTTATGCGGGTGGCCGCACTTATCCCAGCATTACCAACAGCGCCCAACGATTCCATAAGCGTCTTCAGGAACTTGGTGTAATCCATGAATTTACCGTGTTGGCTGGTAAGAAACACATCGGCATGGTGACGCAGTTATTCTGGAAAAACAATATTATCTATCGTGACTTGCTAAAATTTGTGGGTATAAAGTAGCAGGTTGTTTACGTCGCTCGACGCAACGTATCTGATGTCATTTGAAGATTGGCAATATGCATAAGTGAACGAGATGCCGCTGGAAGAGTAGCAGGCTGCTTATGATGCCAACACGATTCGGGAATCGAAAAACGTGGCCAGAGGAGGATTGACCAGTGCCGCTCATGTGGACTTTGAAAAACCGCATTCTCCATTACTGCTCACCTCTGGAAACATCGATAATATCATACCAGCCCATCGTAATTTCGAGGCTTATAAAAGCAGTGGTTCTTTATTGGATTACAAAGAGTTTGAAGGTCGCAACCATTTTGTGGTAGGTCAACCGACATGGAAAGAAGATGCGGATTATATTCTGGACTGACTTGACAAAAATGCGCTATCCCGATGTTAAGTCGGGATAGCGCATTTTTGTGAAAACCTCTCTACGGTTAAGGGTTATTCGATGTGAAATTACTCAAACTGAAACGCGAAGTAGGTACAGGTTCCCTTGCTGGTATTTTGAATGGCATGCGGAACATTGGATTCCAGGAATATAAGATCGCCAACGGTGGCCGGTATAAGTTTGCCATTTATACTTTCCTGAGCCGAACTGTCGAACATTAACAGGATTTCGGCCGCTCGGTGCGTGTGTGGCGGGTGACTCCACAAGCCGTTGTTAAGCGTTGTCACGTGCATTTCAAAGCGTTTTGTCATGGCTGTCGCGCGGTCAAATATCCGCCGAACACCGCCTTTGTCATGTGGCTGAAAGGGTACGTCGTTCCAGTCAACCCAAAAAGAACCGCCTGCTTTTTTACTCCGTTCCATATCTTTAGGTTCTTTTGAGGCATACCGCATCACGTAATAAGTGGCCGGAGAATCTTCTTTATTATCGAAACCGTGTTCGTCGCCCGGCATCATTAGTGCAATGCTTCCGGCGCCCAGCGTTTTCGTTTTTCCGGCAATGGTTACGGTTAGCTTTCCTTCTTTTACGATAATTAATTCTTCATCTTCGTGGGTATGAGCCGGATGTGGAGCCTGGTGCGGAGGGAGCGTTATTGCGTGAATTTCCATATGCTGAAAGTCTGTCGATGTGCCTTCGAGAATAGCTCTTTGTTCAGAAGCAGCTTTCTTTACTACCGGAGCTTGTGCCCACACATAAACCTTAGAGTCAATGGATTGAGCAAACGCCAGCCTGGTTGTCAGAGTAAGTAAAATGAAGAGAATGATGTAAGGTTTCATTAGGAGAAGTTGGCTTTTGACTCTATAAAGCCGGGCAGGCAGGTGCAGATACTCTTACCGTTCTTAAAACACTATTTTGGTGAGACAGAAATCGATGAAAAGTAGCTAATGCCCTTCTCTGCTGACATAAGGCTGTAATCCGGTAAAGAGTTTACTGATACGACTGCCGGACAAGTGGACTTTCATAGCCAGAGTGGTGGAATTAAGCTGATCGTTTTTAGTAAACGCACTCGTATAATTCCATTAGCTAAACATACGGCGTCAGTAATGATCCCAAAACACCTATTTGGGCCATGAGCAGAAAACAGAAAACTGAAACAGCAGAAAAGAAGATGGTTCATGCGTGTAGAGGAGTTTAAGCGTAACCTGATGCTGAAATTGGTAAATATTTGAACAAATGCATTTTTATTCAAATGATCCGGGTGGAATGTTATTCTCAATTAAGAACCTTCCCGTATAACGACGGTTATCTAAATTCAATGATATGAATTAGCCATGAGTGTTTCTATTCAAACAAAAGCCCTGTTGTGGGGTCTGGCCGGTATAAGTGTGTGGACGGCAATCAAAGCAACGTTAGCTCGAAGACGTAAAATTGATTTTCGCGACAAAACTGTACTTATTACCGGGGGCTCCCGGGGACTGGGTCTCGAACTGGCCAGGTTGTTGGCAAAGGAAGGGGCAAATCTGGCAATCTGCGCCCGTAATGCAGACGAACTCGGCAGTGCCCAAACTGAGTTGGCGCAATTTGGTATCTCGGTATATACTCAGGTTTGCGACGTTACCGACAAAGTTCAGG
>JANXVQ010001001.1 GCA_025351545.1 Spirosoma sp. | reverse complement strand
CACACCCTGACCCAAATTACCCGGCCAGACTTGCCCAATAACTTTGATAATAGCTACCACCTGCCGCGCATTGCCTGGAAAACCGGAACGTCGTACGGTCGGCGCGATGCCTGGAGTATAGGTTATAATCAACGGTACACGATTGGCGTTTGGGTTGGCAATTTTTCGGGGGTGGGCGTGGCCGAATTAAGTGGCGCCAATACGGCGACTCCACTATTATTTCAGCTTTTCAATGTGCTGGATTATAACTCCCCAACGGGCTGGTTTAAAGCGCCAAAAGAAGCCTCCAAACTAAGTATGCGACTTATCTGCCCCGAAACGGGTGATGTTCCGGGCGAGTTCTGCACCACTCCCGTAGCTGATTATTGCATTATGGGCGTTTCTAGATATCGACGTTGCCAGCACCGGAAAGCCATTTTTACGAACGCTGCCGGAACAATATCCTTTTGTGCTTCGTGTCTGCCCGAGCCTGACAACAGTCCATCTGGAGCTGTTCGCCGGTCATACCCTAATGTGTCGCCAGAGATCATGGCATTTTACCAAAGCCACCATATTCCGGTTGAACTTGTGCCACCGCATAACCCCGCTTGTGAACGTGTATTTGGCAGCACAAATACCGGGCAGGCCGGGCCGCTTATAACAAGCCTAAACGACGGCAGCGAGTATTTCATCAACCCCAAACAGCCGGTCGAAATGGAATTAAGCTGTCAAGCGGCAAATGATGTCCAGATAGTTTACTGGTATTTGAATGATAAATTATACCGTCGGGCCAAACCAGCCGAAGCGCTGTTTTTTAAACCTCGGCCGGGTGCTTTGAAAATCTCCTGCGCCGATGATAAGGGACGGAGCCGCGATATACACATACTTGTAAAAAATGAGTAACGGTTTGTTGATGTTGCCTTCTACTAATTTATAAGCATTTTTCCGGTCTAAAAGTCACTTAATTACTTTATGAAACGTATAGCATTGTTTATAACCGCGTTGTTTATGACGACAGCGACATTTGCTCAACAAACCACTGCTCTCACACAAGGCCCTACCGCTCTCGGAAATGCATTTTTCAAAGCCCTGCTCGATGAAGATAGCAAGACCTTGGGAAGCCTGATTTCGACCGATTTAGATATTATCAGTTTCGACGGACAATCTGTAGAGGGCGATTTAATGGTACAGGGTGTTGGTGGTGGGGCTGTTGTTGTCGAATCAGGTACGGTATCAGACGCATTGACCCGACAATACAACGACGACTCAGCTGTTATGACTGGCACCTGGAAAGCCAAAGGCAATATTCAGGGACAGGCTTTTGATACTAATGTGGCGTTTTCAGTCATGAGCGCGAAACAGGCGGGTGTGTGGAAAATTGTCAATGTCCAGTTTACACCTATGCGTCAGTAACCGTTTAGTAGGTCACGCACTGAAATACAGCCCGCTCAATAATTTTGAGTGGGCTTTTTCATCTACCTTCGGCTTCTCACTATCATATTCATGAAAACGCGCCTGTTTCTTCGTAATTTCCTCCTTGTTTCCCTCCTTCCTTTTCTCCTCTTCCAATGTTCACGATTATCCTTCAACGAAGTATCGGTCGTTGGCCGTAATTTCGGAGATGAAGTGCAACAGACGCAGAATCTGACATTTACATTTAATAAAAATGTTGGCCCGACAGATCAATTTGGCGATTGGGACTCAACACAATATGTACGCTTTATCCCGGCGGTTCGCGGGAAATTCAAATGGACGGCGCCTAATGAACTCGTTTTCTCGCCCGCCCGCACCTTCGATCCAGCCACCGACTACCGCGCCGAGCTAACCGATAATTTGCTGAAACGGTCCACAAAAAAAGACCTGAAAATCTCTGGTGATGACATCGCTTTTCACACGCCATACCTGCAACTTACAGGTACAGAAAACTGGTGGTCGCGCTCCCGCGAAACGGGGCAGCCTATTGCCAAAACCCGCCTTAACTTCAACTATCCGGTTTCTTCGGCCGATGTAGTTAGTAAATTATCTATTGCCGCCGAAAACAAGCCGCTCACGGTGCAGAGCACACAGAGCGACGCGCAAAACGCAATGACGGTGGCGCTTACCAATGCGCCTGCGTTAAAAAATGAGCAGCCACTTTCGATAAAAGTAGACAAGGGGCTGAAAGTGCCAAACACAGCATTCGTCAGCAAAGAAGTTATTGAAAAAACCAGTACGCTGCCATCACGCTACAAGGTCGAAATAGCCGATGTGCAAACAAGTTTCGAAAATAACCGGGGCGTGGTTCGGGTCATTACAACTCAGGAGCTTCAGTCTGTGCCGGAATTAAGCCAATATTACACCATTCAGCCCCAAGTCGAGACAACGGCCGAATTAACCGAAAACGGATTTATCATCCGGGGAAATTTCAACGAAACCGATACGTATGTTCTGACCCTCACCGACCAGATTCGCGGGGTTCTGGGGACGAAACTGGATGAAGCGGCAACGCGCGATTTGTTCTTCGGAAAAATGCCCGCCAGTATTCAGTTCGCTAATAAAAAAGCATTGTATTTATCATCGAAGGGAGCGCGAAATATTGGGCTGAACATCGTTAATGTGCCAAAAGTGCAAATCAAAATTGCGAAGGTGTACGAAAACAATCTCCTGAATTACCTCCGCTCGAACCGTTACCAGGACTATAAAGAAAACGCTGGTGGCGAGTGGGGGCCATCTGGTTCGTTCAATTACAGCGACGACGAATCGGGCGATCTGAGCGATGTACTTGTAAGCAAAACCGTCGAAACCTCCGATCTCCCCACTGTGCGGGGCGTGTCGGCACTGAATCTGGCACTACCAGATCAAAACAACAATTCCCGTGAGCATCCACTCCGGGGAGTTTATCTTGTATCGGTAAGCTCAAAAGATGAAGCCTATTTACAGGCCAGCCAACTGGTTTCGGTATCGGATATTGGGCTTGTGGCTCGCCACACGAATGATGAGGTATTGGTTTGGGCCAATTCTATCCGCACCGGCGAACCGTTGCAAGGTGTTGAAATAACACTCGTGAGCAGCAATAACCAATCGGTCTATTCACTCAAAACCGACGGTACTGGCTTCGTTAAGTTCGACAAAGTGAGTGAGAAAGCACCGGGGTTCAAAATAGCACTGTTGACCGCCCGCATAACCAGCACCGCAGCGGCAAACCAGTCGGACCAGGACGATTTCAACTTCTTATTTTTGCCCGATACACAGGTAGAAACGTCGCGTTTTGAAGTAGAAGGCAAACGCGATAACGAATCTGGTTTCGATGCCTTCGTTTATGGTGACCGGGATATTTATCGTCCCGGCGAAACGATTCATTTTAATACCGTTGTACGTTCGCAATCCTGGCAAAGTGTAGGTGAAATCCCATTACTAATTCGATTGTTGGCACCCAATGGCCGCGAAGTACGGACTTTCCGCAAAACGACTAACGCGCAGGGAGCCGTAGCATCCGATGTGCCGCTCGACCCGGCAGCCGTAACGGGCTCCTACACTGTTGAAATTCTGAACGCGAATAATGTCTTATTGACATCGGAGTTGATAAGTGTGGAGGAGTTCGTTCCCGACCGGATTAAGGTAGATGTGCTGACCGACCGGACAAGTTATAATTCGGGGCAAACGATCACCGTCTCGGCAACAGCCATGAATTTATTTGGGCCACCAGCCGCCGACCGAGCCTATGAAGTAGAGCTTCAACTCAAGCGCAAAGCCTTCGCACCCAAAAGGTATAGCGAGTATGATTTCGATATAGCCAGCGGGCTGCCCACTGGCGCAGTTGATGCCGCTAAACCAGACGTATTCCCTAAAGAACTCCGACAGGGGCGAACAAACGCCAACGGCCAAACCACTGAACGATTCCCGATTTCAGCTCTCTATCAGGACATTGGCCTGTTGGAAGGCAAACTCTTTGTGACGGTCTTCGACGAAAATGGCCGTCCGGTCAATCGGCTCCGACGACTGGACATTTTGACGCAAAACACCTTCTTTGGTCTGCGATTACCCGACCGATACGTTTCGACCAACACCCCGATTACCGCCGATCTCATCGCCCTCGATCCTGCGGGCCAGCTTCGTCTGTCGGCTTCGGCGCTGGTTGAAGTGATTCGGTACGATTACCAGACGATTGTTGAGAAAGATGACAATCAGGTTAAATACACCACCAAACGACGGGAAAAATCGGTTTATACAAACACGCTTCTGTTCAAAGCCGGGAAATCGAGCTTTCGGTATGTGCCAACGGTATCAGGCGAGTACGAAATTCGTGTTCGACGACCCTCGGCATTAGGCTATACGGTCACTAGTTTTTACGCCTATGGTTATGGCAATACGTCGGCTTCTTCATTTGAGGTGAGTCAGGAAGGACAAGTATTGATGACTCTCGATAAGCCAGCCTATCAAACCGGCGATAAGGTCAAAGTGCTTTTTAAAGCTCCCTTCGACGGAAAACTGCTTGTGACCGTTGAGCGTAACCGCGTTCTCGAACAGCACTGGCTCACGACAAACAACAAATCGGCCGAGTGGAGTTTCTCTGTCGGAGCCGAACATTTGCCCAACGTTTATATTACGGCCACGCTCATTCGTGCGATCACGAATACAAATCTTCCGCTCACCGTTGCGCATGGTTTTGCGCCGGTTCCGGTGCAGGATGCCGACACAAAACTGCCTGTAATGCTTACTGCTGCGACGCAATCGCGCTCGAAAACCAAACAAACGATTCGGGTTAAAACGGCGAGCAATGCGCAGGTAACGGTGGCGGTTGTTGATGAAGGAATTCTACAACTCAAAAATTTCAAAACGCCTGATCCATACGGATTCTTTTATCAGAAACGCGCCCTCCAAGTAGACAGCCATGATTTATATGCCTTGCTTTATCCCGAACTTTCCTTACAAACAACATCGAGCGTTGGTGGTGATGGCTATGATTTGGAACGACGTGTTAACCCGCTCAGTAACGGACGCGTGCGATTGGTGGCCCTTTGGAGTGGCATTTTAGAAACAGGTTCCGATGGGGAAGCTGAATTTACAGTCGATATCCCGCAGTTTTCAGGCGATTTACGCGTGATGGTTGTTGCCTATAAAGACAATGCATTTGGATCAGCGAATACCAATATGAAGGTGGCCGATCCCATCGTCATCAGTACGGGTGCCCCTCGTTTCCTGACACCCGGCGACAATCTCGAACTGCCCGTCAACCTAAGCAATACAACAAAACAAGTTGCCGCAGTAACGGCCAGATTAAGCCTGACCGGCCCGCTGACAGCCGATAGCATAAGCACGCAGAAAATCACGATTCAGCCCGGTCGGGAGAGCCGGGCCATCTTCCGGATAGCAGCCAATCAATCCATCGGCGCTGGTGCGATAACGATAACCGTCAATGGTTTAGGTGAAACGTTTACCGAGAAAACCGACATTACAGTTCGCCCGGCGGCATCGTTACAAAAGACAAGCTTGTCGGGCATGGTGGCAAGTGGTCAGATACAAACGTTGAAATTGGCCAATGCTTTTTTACCCGGCACCACACGGGCCAGTATAACCTTGAGTCGGTCGCCGGTGGCGCAGTATGGTCGCGAATTATCATACCTGCTCGGCTACCCGCACGGATGTATCGAGCAAACAATTTCTAAAGCTTTTCCACAATTGTATTTCGCCGATTTAGCGAAGCAATTATCGACCAACACGTACTTTGTTCGGGCGGGCGAGAGTGATTTGAATCCAGCAACAAACGTTCGGGAAGCAATTCAAAAGGTAGAAGGATTACAAACGCAAAACGGTGGTTTTACAATGTGGCCGGGTATGGTGGCCGTGGCAGGCAAGCCTGCTGTTGATGAATGGGCCACCGCTTATGCAGTTCATTTTCTGGCCGAAGCGCAGGAAGCGGGCTATGAAGTTCGACCGTCGGTGTTAAGTTCAGCAATGGATTTTTTGACTACGCTCACCAGCAGCCCGGCTACCGAAAACGCAGTTACGTTCGACGAAGCCGGTGGGAAAACAGTAAAGCAAGTAGCCAGCCGAACAAGTATTTATGCGCTTTACGCCCTTGCCGTAGCAGGCAAACCGAATCGTTCGGCGATGAATTATTACAAAGATGCGGCTCTCCGACAAAATGCGGGTCTACTTACAATAGATAGCCGATACCTGCTGGCATCAACTTTCTTCCGCGTTGGCGATACGCGCAGTTATACGACTCTGTTACCCAAACGATTCGCCGAAACGTCGGAGACCGGACGGCAAACGGGTGGCAGCTATGCTTCGCCCTTGCGCAATTTGGCCCTCGTTCTCGACGCACTTGTCGATACCGATCGAGACAATATTCAGATTCCGGCCCTGGCCCGGCAATTATCTGGTGCACTGAAACAGACAGAATACCTCAACACGCAGGAAGCAGCCTTTTCCTTTTTGGCACTCGGAAAACTAGCACGACAAACGGCTGGCAGCACCGCTACCGCCACACTTTCGGCAGGAGGAAAGCCTCTTGGGACGATGAGCGATGCACTCCTAAACTTAAAACGTGTTCCCACAAACGTTCCGCTTAGTTTGAGC
>JANXVQ010000998.1 GCA_025351545.1 Spirosoma sp. | reverse complement strand
TCCCGACAATGGCCGTGGGCTTATTTTTCCAAGAACGCTATTTTAATAGTAAAGCTCCCGCCAAAGCAATCCAGCTAGGGAAGTACGATAATGACGAAAAGACTAAAATGCTTGCATTAGCCATCGAAATAGGGGGTAAAGTAGCGCTGGGCATCAATAATATTGGCTTCCCTCCTACCTTTCCTGCTCGGGAATTTGTCGAATCAGTCAAATTGGGAATGAGGCCCATTCAAGCAGGAACCAAAGTAAATGCCAAAATGCTGTGCAAAGAAGATATGGGAATACTTGAATCGGGTAAACTGCCAGATATTACAGAGCTTCAGCGAGTTAAATTTGTCATGATTGGTGATAAAGCATGAAAAGTAAGCGTTTAATTGTTCACTTTTTCAGGAATTACCTAGTCAGGACCAGAATCAGTAAACAGATCCACACACTAAATGAGTGGTTTTACTTTTTCAGGCTATATATCATTAACAAATTGGTATTTTTCAAGAAGAACTATAATCAAATTCACAAATAATACCGTTTGCTATAAAATTCCGACAAAAGCCGTTTTTGCCAAATTTTTTTGTTAGTATATTGCATGACTTTGTCACAAATGCCCGTCAGCCTGGCTAGCATCTTCCGCTTTATTTATCCGTCGGGCTACTTGTTAATTTAGATTTTCTCAACAACCGTCCCTGTTTTTTGCGATTCTGTTAATTCAGACGCTGAAAGTAGCGACCTTACCCAACACTGTTACGACCATGTCTGATCAGGTTGACCAATTGGCGGGACTCTACCGCCCTGAGTTCGAACACGATAACTGCGGTATCGGCTTTGTGGCCCATATTAAAGGCCGCAAGTCTCATCAAATTGTAGCGGATGCCCTCCAGATGCTTCGGCGGATGGAGCACCGGGGTGCAGTTGGCTCTGAGCCAAACTCCGGCGACGGAGCCGGGCTGCTCATCCAGATTCCGCACGAATTTTTTGTGGACGAAACCCGTAAACTGGGCGTTCACCTACCACCCGCGTTCGAATACGGCGTGGGTATGGTGTATTTTCCAAAAGATGTATGGCTGCGCGAGGAATGCCGCGCCGTTCTGAATCGGAAAATGAAAAAAATCGGTCTGGAGCTTCTCTGCTACCGCGTTGTGCCGGTCAACAACAGTGATCTGGGCAACGGATCGCGGTCGGCAGAACCACAAATGGAGCAGGTCTTCATCAAACGACCGGTCGACATAACAACTGCTGAAGATTTTGAGCGTAAACTGTACATTCTTCGTAACTACAGTACCCGCATCATCAACGAAACCATTGCGGGTGTTGATACCTTCTATTTCTCGTCGCTCTCTTGCCGGACAATTACCTACAAAGGGCAGTTAACGACGCTGCAGCTGGAGCCTTATTTCCCGGATCTTCAGAACGAAGAGGTCGTGTCGGCACTTGGCGTTGTGCATTCGCGCTTCTCCACCAATACGTTCCCGTCCTGGAAACTGGCGCAACCGTTTCGGTATATTGCCCACAATGGAGAAATCAACACGGTTCGTGGCAACGTAAACTGGATGAAAGCGGCCGAGGGGCTACTCGAATCAGCGAAGTTTACGCAGGACGAGATGGATATGCTGCTGCCAATTTGCGATCAGCGTCAATCCGACTCGGCTAACCTCGACAATGCCATTGAGTTGCTGGTCATGAGTGGCCGGTCACTGCCGCATGTCATGATGATGCTCGTTCCCGAAGCCTGGGACGGTAATGATCATATGGACCCCGTTCGAAAAGCATTCTATGAATTCCACGCAGCCTTAATTGAGCCCTGGGATGGCCCAGCCTCTATTTCATTTACCGACGGCCGCATTGTTGGTGCCACCCTCGACCGGAATGGCCTGCGCCCATCACGCTTCTGGGTAACCAATGATGACATAGTCATTATGGCGTCTGAAGTGGGTGTTCTGGATATTGACCCCGCAAAAGTGGTGTCGAAAGGACGCTTACAACCGGGCAAGATGTTTCTGGTCGATATGGAGCAGGGACGTATTGTGTCGGACGAAGAAATCAAAGCCGAAATCTGTACCCGCAAACCTTACCAGCAATGGCTGGATGAAAACAAAGTCCGGATTCAGGACCTGGAAGCTCCCATTCGGACGTATAGCCCCTATGACCCGGCTAAACTGCTGCGGATGCAGCAGGCCTTTGGCTTTACATCGGAAGACTTGCGGATGATTCTGGCCCCGATGGTTGAAACGGGCAAAGAAGCGCTCGGCTCCATGGGAACCGACGTTCCACTGGCTGTGCTGTCTGAACAAAG
>JANXVQ010000976.1 GCA_025351545.1 Spirosoma sp. | reverse complement strand
CCCCTACTTAATTACTGAATTGACGTTGTAGAGCAGGAAAGTAACAGTTATTTTGCCTGGCTTAGGACCCCATCCGACTTGCTTTCCACTTGCTTCTCCGGGTCGTTACCTGCGCACTTGCCTCATTACTTTTCGGTTTGTTGTTCTCCAGCAAGTAAGCCGCCAGCACAGCCGCCAGTGTGCTTTCTGTAATATCTGGCTTTGGCGTTAATTTATCGGGCGTGAAATAGTTGCTTACAAAACCAGTGTCGAACTGGCCGGAGCGGAAAGCGTCGTGTTCCATCACAAACCGGCAAAAAGGTAACGTCGTTTGTACACCCGAAATCTGGTATTCGTCGATGGCGCGAATCATTTTCTGAATAGCTTCCTCACGAGTGTCGCCGTAGGTAATCAGCTTGGCAATCATCGGGTCGTAATAAATGGGAATGGCCATGCCCTGTTCGAAACCATCGTCTACCCGAACGCCATTGCCCTGCGGTCTTACATAGGTGTCGAGCGTACCCACATCAGGCAGAAAATTGTTGGCTGGATCTTCGGCATAAACGCGTACTTCCATCGCATGGCCTTTGATCTGCAAATCTTCCTGCTTGATGGTCAACGGCTTACCTTCTGCAATATAAATCATCTGCTTCACCAGATCGACGCCCGTAATCTGTTCTGTAACCGGGTGTTCGACCTGGAGCCGGGTATTCATCTCCAGAAAATAAAATTCGAGGTTGTCGTTGACGATGAATTCAACCGTACCCGCGCCATAGTAGCCACAGGCGCGAGCCACATCAACGGCTGCGCGGCCCATTGCATCGCGAATCTCGGGCGTTAGTATGGACGAAGGCGCTTCTTCAACTACTTTCTGATGTCGTCGCTGTATCGAACATTCGCGTTCAAATAAATGGATGATGTTGCCGTGCTGATCGCCCAGTACCTGAATCTCAATGTGCCGGGGCGACGTAACATATTTCTCAATAAACACCGATCCATCGCCAAACGCTGATACCGCTTCGCTCACAGCACGATCCATCTGCTCATCGAAATCGGCTTCGCCCTCCACCACGCGCATACCCTTGCCACCCCCGCCCGCACTGGCTTTAATGAGAATCGGGTAGCCAATCTTTGCCGAGATAATTTTAGCTTCAGCCCGGCCGGTAATCGCTGAAGGCGTACCCGGAACCATTGGGATATTGTAATTGGCAACGGCGGCTTTGGCGGCTAATTTGTTGCCCATAACCTCGATGCTTTCGGGTGAAGGACCAACAAAAATTAAGCCTGCTTCGCGCACCATTCGCGCAAAATTGGCATTCTCAGAGAGGAAGCCGTAGCCTGGGTGGATGGCATCGACATTAAGTCGTTTACAAACGTCGATAATCACGTCGGCCCGTAAATAGGATTCAGATGATGGAGCCGGGCCAACGCAAACGGCTTCGTCGGCATATCGAACGTGGAGGGCATTTCGGTCGGCTTCGGAGTAGATGGCTACTGTTTGAATGCCCATTTCGCGGGCGGTTCGCATAATCCTCAATGCGATTTCGCCCCGGTTAGCAACGAGGAGTTTGTTGATTGTTGGCATAATAGTTTACTCCGGGCGCCACTGTTGCGGCTGAATATGAACGTGTTTAGATTAGCTTTATAATGAAGCAGGGCTGGGACTTCATTTTACGACTGGCTAAAATAAAGCATTTGTCATAAAGCAATTATAAAATTGAATTTTACGGGCTCTAATTTGTCCTACCGAAAGTTAACCGTATTTTTGCACTTACTGTGTAAAAAACGAGGGTTTGCCCTGATAAACAATAGCAATAAGTGGATTTATTTGAGAAACTACGTAACAACTTAGGTCCCATCGGTTCGCCAGCGCGGGAGTTCAACGGCCATCATTATTTCGCATTTCCTAAGCTTGAAGGCGAACTTGGTCCACATATGCAGTTTCGGGGCCAGAATGTCCTGAACTGGAGCTTGAACAATTATCTTGGTCTAGCCAACCATCCTGAGGTTAGGAAAGTAGATGCTGAAGCATCGGCGCAGTGGGGATTAGCCTATCCAATGGGCGCCCGGATGATGTCGGGCAACACCGATCTCCACGAGCAGTTTGAGAAAGAACTGGCTGAGTTTGTTAGTAAAGAAGACTCATTCCTGCTAAACTATGGCTATCAGGGCGTTATGTCGGCCATTGAAGCCGTAGTCGACCATCGTGACGTGATCGTTTATGATGCCGAGTGTCATGCCTGTTTAATTGATGGTATCCGCCTGCATAAAGCCAAGATGGGCGAGTATTATAAGTTCAACCACAACGACATGGCCAGTCTGGAGAAGAACCTCCAGCGGGCCACCAAAAAAGCCGCCGAGAAAGGTGGAAGCATTTTGGTTATTACCGAAGGTGTATTTGGTATGTCGGGCAAAGTGGGGAGCCTGGATGAAATTGTTGCTCTTAAAGAAAAATACGAATTCCGATTATTGGTCGATGACGCACATGGCTTTGGCACAATGGGCGATACTGGCGCGGGTGTTGGCGAAATGCTCGGCTGTCAGGATGGGATCGATCTCTACTTTTCGACCTTTGCCAAGTCGATGGCCGCCATCGGTGCATTTATTGCCGCCGATCACGACATCATTATGTACCTCAAGTATAATATGCGGTCGCAAACCTACGCCAAAGCCCTACCGATGCCTTATGTGGTGGGTGGTCTGAAGCGGCTGGATATGATTCGTAATTCGTCGGAGTTTCGCGACAAGCTCTGGGAAAATGTTCATGCGCTCCAGAATGGTTTGAAAGAACGCGGCTTCAATATTGGTGACACACAATCGCCGGTAACGCCTGTACTTTTGCAAAATATGAAGGGTGGTATTCCAGAAATAACGGGTCTGATTCGAGACCTGCGCGAAAATTTAGGCATCTTCTGTTCGATTGTTGTCTATCCTGTTGTGCCCAAAGATATTGTTATGCTGCGTATCATTCCAACGGCCGCTCATACGCTCGAAGATGTGCAGATTACACTCGAAGCATTTTCCAATGTGGCAGAAAAACTAGAAAATGGTTACTATCGTCAAAATACGATCGAAATTGCCTCGGAAACCATTGAAGTATCGGCTGAATCAGCCGCTGAGTAGGGTTTTTGCCAAAAAGTTGCATTTTTTACCTATTTTTTTGTTTTGTCTATTGCGCTGTATAAGAGAATGACTAAATTTCAGCAGAAAACCGCGTTTTTAGCGGAATTTGGGCATTTTCACACTTTAACCCATACATATCGCTATGGCACGCTTCGATGAAGTAAAGAATTTGGTTATGTCGCTGGAAGGCGATTTTGAGAAGTTCTACGAAAAAAATAACCAGGCTGCCGGAACTCGCGTTCGTAAAGGAATGCAGGATTTGAAGACGCTGGCACAAAACATCCGTTCGGAAGTTCAAAATGCAAAGAACACTGATGGTGCTGCGTAAGTAACGGGTCTTTGAGACCGTAAAACAAAACTCCCTCGCCAGTGCATTTGCAAGGCGAGGGAGTTTTGTTTTACAGAGAGGACTAATTGCGGGAATCAGCCGGGCAATCTGTTATAAAAAACCCATTCGAAGGATGAGCCCGCACCGGCGGACCGGCAAGGTATTGCAGCTCTACATGATTTTCTCTTTGTGCATCAGGGTGGCAATCCCTTTGGTGGTCACTTTACCCGTCTGAACATCCCGAATTTCGCCCAGAATCTGAGCGGTGTGCTTCGCTGCATCAATCGACTGAACCGTAAATGTGGCTTCGTAATCGGTGTCGACAAACATTGGCCGCAGGAACTCCAGCGTTTGGCCCAGATAAACCGAGCCATACCCCGGAAACTCGGTGCCCAATGTTTTCGTGAACACGCTGGCCCCTAACATGCCATGAATAATTGGGCGTTTGAAAGGAGTTTGAGCCGCAAAATCGGCGTCGAGGTGGAGTGGATTGTTATCGCCCGTAACGCGGGCAAAATCGGCTACATCGGCCTGTGAGAACCGAAATGAGTAGCGATGAACGGCGTTGAGGCCAAATTCCATAATGCGTAGATGAATAATTGGTAACGGATAATTAATACGGACAGCTCGGACAAAGGTCGTCACAGACTTATTAATCTCATCATTTTACGTTTTACATTATTTCTTCATTACGTATTGCCCCGTACCTTCGTAGCAGATTATGCTAAGAAAATTATTTTCGCTCGATACGGCAACAGCGAAGCGCGTATTTGGGCTGGACATCATGCGGGCGGCTGCCATCCTGATTGTGGTGGATGCTCATGCAACCATTGCTCTGAAAGAATATTATAGCGGAGCGTTCTGGCATCACCTGCTGCCCGATGGTGTTGAGCTATTTTTCGTTTTGAGCGGTTTTCTGATTGGGGGTATTCTGATCAGGTCGTATGAGAAAAAAGAAACGTTCGATCACCAACTGCTCTTAAATTTCTGGACGCGCCGGTGGTTTCGTACCTTACCCAACTATTACCTTGTGTTGGGTGGTTTAATCGCGTTTGCCCTGCTTCAGGCTCTGCGCAGTGGTTTACACCATAAATTACCCGATATAAGTACACTAGTCAAGTACTTCCTTTTTCTACAGAATTTTGCCAGTTATATCCCCGATTTCTTTCCCGAAACATGGAGTCTGGCTATTGAAGAATGGTCGTACATAACCCTGCCATTGGTGCTGTGGATAATGCACAGTTTACTGTCGAGCAGATTATCGCGGCAGCGCATCGTGTTACTCTCTATTCTGTTCGTTATTGTCAGTACAAACCTGTACCGCTTGATTTTAGCTGTCCAAATTCCAATTTCGGCAGGAGAATTGGGTTACCGGGGCATTGTGGTGACTCGTTTAGATGCTATTTCGTACGGCGTGCTGGCAGCTTATATAAAGAATTACTTTCCCGTTACATGGCGGGATGATTCCCTACGTCGTCGATTGTTGATAGTGGGATTGTCGTTGACATTACTGGCCGCGTTTACATCGTCTATTGTTATCATAAAATACTATTATGAATTAGGCCTCTTTCCGGCCTACACATTTTACAAACGCACTTTTTATTTCCCCGCTATTGGCTTGAGTATGGCGCTTTTGATGCCATATATGGATGGCTGGCGAACAGCTACCGGCCTTTGGTCCAGGTTCGGTCTTGCTCGAGCAATAACCCACATTAGCCTGATTTCCTATTCCATGTATCTGCTCAATCTGACGCCTATCATGCTGACATTCATTGAGCGGATTCCGACTACGTCACTTGCTGTCGGCTGGCTTAAAGTTGGTTTATTCTGGGCGCTGGTTCTGGTGTTATCAACCGTGCTGTTCAAGTTTTTTGAAAAACCCGTCACAACCCTTCGTGAACGATTATCGGCTAAAGAACCGACCCAATTGATGAGTGAAGGCGTAAAAGAATAAAGGCGTTGTGTTTGCCTTTAGGTCAATATGCATTAAACGCTTCATTTGAATATGTACAAAAGAAAAAATTTT
>JANXVQ010000968.1 GCA_025351545.1 Spirosoma sp. | reverse complement strand
CTAAGTTCAGCGAAACGGACATCGCCAAATCCAGGTATCATCTGTCCGACGTAGCCATCAATGGGCTAGACGTTTATGCACGATTGTATGAAGGCTTACCAACGCCCCCCGGCGTGCCTTCGAAACCGGGAGATACGCTTGATCTCGCTTTAGGCAAATGGCAGATTAACCGGGCAAAGTGGGACGTGCAGGTTGAAACGGCAAATTTCCGAACGAAGGGAAATGCAGAACGGCTGGCGATGGAATCAACTTATTTTTACCTGAATGGTGAAAAAATCGGCATTAAATCCCTCGATCTGGCCAATGCCGATGTAGCAGCCTTACTAACCAAACCGACGAAGAAAGCCGCAGTTACTCAACCAGCCAAAACATCAGTTACCACCGCACCGGGCTGGCAGGCAAACATTACCAATGCTCACTTCGCCAATAATCGCATTCGCTACGACGATGAAACGGCGCCCCGTCAAAAAAAGGGTCTGGATTACAGTCACCTCGATTTACAGAATCTGGGTATCGACGGGAAATTTCTGGTCTATCAGGATTTGGGCAAACGCGGCCAACGTATTAGCGGTCAACTGCGTAACGGGCGGTTCCGGGCTACCAGCGGATTTCTTCTCCAGAAACTTGAAGGCGATCTTTTGTATACCGACACCACCACCACACTCACCAAACTTTACATTCAAACGCCTACTACTCTCCTGCGCGACCAATTGGTGTTGCGCTACGACTCACTGGGGCAGTTGAGTAATCCGCGTTTTGCGAAGCGTGTGGGCGTTCGGGTAAACTTGCGTCAGAGTCGGCTGTCGGTTGACGATGTGCTGCAGCTGGCTCCATTTCTGGCCGACACGCCCCCATTTGCTGGAAATCGTGGGGGTATATTCAAAGCAAATGCTCAGGCTACGGGCACACTGGCCGCGCTGAACCTTCCTCGCGTAGAGTTAGATATGCTGTCGGGCACGAGGGTACGCGCCAGCGGTCGCCTGACAAATGTAACCGACCTCAATCATTTTGGTGTGGATATGACTGTTAAAGAAGCTGCAACCAGCCTGGCCGATATAAATAAATTGGCGCCGAAAGGGTCTATTCCGTCATCCATTGCTCTACCGCCCAAAATTCAACTAACAGGGAAACTCAAAGGTGAGCTAAACAATCTCGTTTTAGATGCCAGGGTAAATACAGATTGGGGTACGGCTGCCTTCGACGGCAGGCTGGCTGGTTTTGTGGCTGGAAAAAACCAGACGTATAAAGGCACGCTGAATCTGAATGATTTCGATGCCGGCAAATGGCTGAAACAAACGGGCACTATTGGCAAACTGACCGGCCGGGCCACTATTAACGGACGCGGCATTGACCCTAAAACACTGAATACCAACTTTGATCTGGCAGTGCAATCAGCCGATCTAAATGGATACCGCTACCAAAATCTTGCTGCAAAAGGCAAACTGGCGAATGGTAATCTGGACCTTACGGGTTCACTTAAAGATCCGAATGCCAGCTTAACGATAGATACCAAAGTTGGATTAAAAGGTGACTTTCCGAGCGTCGTGGGACAGGCCGTGGTGAACGAATTGAATCTACAACAACTGAAGCTGTACAAAGACCCCCTGTCGCTGAAAGGACGGATTATACTCGACATGGCCTCAACCGATCCGGCCCGACCGGTTGGCACCGTTTCGGCAAGCGATGCTGTTTTAAGCTTAAATGGCAAAAATTATCCGGTCGATTCGCTCTATGCCCAACTGGCTTCCAATGGAGCCACGAAGAGTGTAGTCGCCCAACTTCCGGGGGCAAAACTAACCCTGAACGGGCAGTTTGAGTATACTCAATTATACGATATTATTGCGGGCGAAATTAGCCAATACATTGCATTACCATCTTTTACTTATAAACGCATCCCGCCCCCGCATGCCTTTACCCTGAGCCTAAAAGCCTACCAAAATCCACTGTTTCAAGCCTTTATTCCGGCGCTGACCCGATTGGATACGGTTCGGTTAAACGCCTATTTAGATAACACCCGCGACACTACGTTGTCGGCTACATTACGTACCGGTGTGGTTGTGTATGATACCACTACCTTGCAGGGCAGTACGCTGGCCATGCGGGGGGCGAATAACCAACTGAAAGTTGATGGACACATCGACGGCGTAGTATATAATGGCCTCAACATTCGCCAGACCGATCTGAACGGTGTAGCGGCCAATAATAGGTTCCGGTTTTCGGTCGTCAACAAAGATTCCATTAATCAGGATTTGCACAGCGTTTCGGGTACATTAAGCATTGTCGATTCCAGCTATCGGTTTCAATTTGCCCCCAAAGGTCTGTTAACCAATTATCAACGATGGAAAACCGATACTTCCGGTTTCGCGCAGTATGGTAAAGATGGCATACTGATTAATCGACTACACATTGAAACCGGCCAACAATCGCTTGAGATAAGCAGTACCGAACAATATGGCAACGCGCCTATTCGGGTTACAGCCCATGCTGTTGAACTGGCGAATATGGCTCGATTAGCTAATCAGGATACCACGCTCGCCAGCGGGCAGCTCAACGGTACGGTGATTGTACGCGATTACATGAGTAGTGATAGCAAACTGGCTTTCACAGGTTCTGTATATGTAGATAGCCTTAGGGTAATGAGCAAACCAATTGGTAATCTCACCGCCCGCTTTAACAATACGACCGAGGGGCGTATCAGTGTCAACACAGCTCTTTCAGGACCGTATAACGATGCAACTGTTACTGGCTTCTACAATCCTGATAATGCAAAGGAGGCATTCGATCTGGCAATAAAGCTGAACCGCTTAGACGCCCGAACGATTGAAGCGTTTAGTTTTGGCGAATTGCGGCAGGCAAAAGGTAATCTCACTGGCGGATTTACAATGGTGGGAGCCGCCGACAATCCGAAACTGGATGGCATCGTCTCCTTCGATTCAGTCGCTTTCAACATCAAACAACTCAATGCGACTTATCACCTTGATCAGGAAAAATTAGCGCTCGCGAATCAGACGATCAGGTTCGATGGCTTTAAAATGCGCGACGATCAAGGCCGTACGCTGACAACGGACGGTACGGTTGTATTACGAAATCTGCCTAATGCGACGTATAACCTGCGTGTTCGGGCCGACCATTTTCAGGTGTTGAACGCAGCCCGGAAAGACAATGACTACGCGTATGGACAAGCTTCCGTTACAGCCGATTTGCGAATTAAAGGGGCCGGAACCAGTCCGTCGGTCAATGGAACGATCCGGCTTGAAGATGGCAGTAAAGTTTCGGTGGTGCTGCCCGACCAGCAGTTAGACGTGAATGAATCGAGTAAGATCGTCACATTTATCAATCACAACGATTCGCTGGCGTTGACAAAATATTTATACCGTCCCAAACGCGACAGTCTGGCGCCCCGGCTAGCCTTTGATCAACTTAGTAACGCCAATATTTCACTCGATTTGGAGGCCGATGAAAAGTCGGAACTGACCATTGTAGTGGACGAACTAAACGGCGATTACTTACGGGCAAAAGGTAATGCCCGGCTTAATGTGGGCGTAAATGCTGCTGGGGAAATAACGGTACTGGGACGATATGACGTGACTGAAGGAGAATACTCACTGACGTATCAGGTGCTGAAACGTCAGTTTAAGATTCAGAAAGGGGGATACATTCAGTTTACCGGCGACCCGCTTAAAGCAGATATTAACATCACGGCTATTTATCAGGTGTCAACCTCCCCTGCCGACCTTATTGGCAACGAAACCACCAGCATCAATGCGGCAGCACTCAATCGTAAATTACCATTTGATGTAGCTTTAACTATTGGCAATAATTTAGCCACCCCAAAACTGGATTTTGATATCCGCCTTCCCGAAGCTGAGGATGGTAGTTCCGGGGCATCGAGCGAATATGCGACAACCATCGAAAACAAGCTCAAAACTCTTCGCCAGGATCAGTCACAAATAAACAAGCAAGTATTTGCGTTGTTGATTCTGAACCGGTTCCTACCCGAAAATACGTCAGATTTCTTCTCTGGCTCCAGTAACGGCGGCCTGGATACACAGGCAGAAGGTGTTGCCCGAAGCAGTGTTAGTAAACTCATTTCGGAACAGTTGGGCCGTCTGGCATCAGGGATTTTGAAGGGCTTCGATGTTGATTTCAACTTGATGTCGCAAACGGGTAGCGCCAATACCGGAGGCACTACCAATGGGGCACGCACAGACCTGAACGTGGGGCTTTCGAAGAGTTTTCTATCAGGCCGACTTACGGTAGCCGTTGGTCGAAATTTCGTACTCGAAAATGCAGCCGGAAGTGCTACCCGCAATCCCAATGAAGTATTTGACAATGTATCGTTGAACTATAACCTCAGTCGCGACGGGCGTTATGTATTGCGGGCTTACCGGCGTAACGATTACCAGGCCGTACTGGATGGTTATATTGTTGAAACGGGCGTTGGCTTTGTTATCACGGTAGATTATAACACGCTGGCCGACATCCTGCGTCGGTCGGCAAGACCTTCGGTGAATTAATTATGATTGTTCGTATATATATTTTTGTTGCCGCTATATTTTCCAAAAACATACCTATTCCCGGACTACAGTCTGGGGCAATACGCCTGTTTTCGCTGCTGCTTATTCTCTCGTTCAACGCCTGTAATATTGCCAGACACCTGCCCAAAAACGAACGACTTTATGCGGGTACAGACATTGTTATAAAGGCCGATTCGACCGTATCTAAAGACGAGCAAGGGAAAATAAAGGAGCAATTGGGCGCACTGGCCCGGCCAAGACCGAATAAACAACTGTTTGGTTATGCGTATAAAGTTGGTCTTTATTACCTCTTTGGAGAGCCCAAAAGGAATGGTTTTCGGGCCTGGTTCCGGCGGAAGTTTGGCGAAGAACCTGTATTGGCGAGTGCCAAAGCCATTTCATCCAACATTCCGGTCTGGAAGGCTACTCTACAAAACACAGGATACTTTGGCTCAACGGTTACGGGAGCATTGAAAGAAGCTGGTTACAAAGCGCGAGGAGTATATACAGTTGACGTTCAGCCACGTTATCATATTGACTCCATCGCCTTTCTAATCGATTCGACTTCCATTCGCAAAGCATTACAAGTTGCAGGTAAGAGCACTATTATAAAAAAAGGCGACCCCTATCTCTTCGATAATATCAAGTTAGAACGCGAGCGAATCAGTCAGGCACTCAAGCAGCGCGGTTATTATTATTTCCTGCCCGACTACATCGCTATTCTAGCCGACAACGATTCGGTTCACCATCGTACCAATTTGATTTTTGCCATTAAGCCCGAAATGCCCGAAGCTGCCGGTATTCCGTATGGCATTCGGAATATATTTATTTACCCGAACTACAATCTATCAACTGCCCAGGTCGACACGAGTCTGGGACAGGCTTATAAGAGCGATGAACGGTTTACTATTGTCGATTCTACCCATCGATTTAATCCCAAACTCTTTCGCGATATTGTGACCGTGCAAACGGGCAAACGCTACAGCAGCCGGGCACAGGATTTAACACTCTCCCGGTTTATTAATGTGGGAGCTTTTAAATTTGTCCGGAACCGCTTTGAACCCGAACAGCAAGGGGACTCTGCCGTGCTCGATGTGCATTATTACCTGACACCTTATCCGGCGAAATCGGTGCGGGTTGAAGTGGATGGAACCTCCCGTTCAAACAACTTCAACGGGTCGCAGGTAACGCTTAGCTGGCGCAATAGAAATGCCATCAAACGGGCTGAACTGCTGACCATTAATACAACAGCCGGGATTGAATTTCAGGTAGGCAGTGGCGAGCAGAGCGTAACAAACTACCGCCTTGGGGCCGACGCCCTGCTGAGTTTCCCACGCCTGGTTAGCCCCCTTCGATTCCGCTATGACCAGCGGCAAGCCCTACCCAAAACGAACGTAACGCTGAGTTTTCAGAAGATTATTCGGGGCAGTTTATATGATCTTAATTCATTCCAGACCACATTTGGTTATTCGTGGCGGCAGAATCAGCAGGTCGAGCATTCGTTTCAACCATTCAATATTACGTATGTGCGGCCATCTAACATCAGCACGGCATTCCTTGATTCAGCGCTGAATAACTTAATAACAAACCCGTATATTTATCAACAATACCTCACCGTCAGTCGCTCCCAGCAACTGATCCTCAGCAGCTTATACTCATTCAACTATAATACATCGCTCCGCTCTGCATCGGCAACTACGTTCCGACTGGCAACCAACGTAGAAATTGCGGGTAATCTGGCTAATTTATTTACTAGTAAACGGAACGACGACGGCGATAAAATCATCATTAATGTTCCGTTTGCCCAGTTTCTCCGAATTGATGCCGATGCCCGTTTGTATAGAAAACTAACGCC
The DNA here is from genome assembly GCA_025351545.1 of Spirosoma sp. GTDB lineage: Bacteria > Bacteroidota > Bacteroidia > Cytophagales > Spirosomataceae > Spirosoma. The sequence continues at coordinate 6,782 of JANXVQ010000968.1, read as the reverse complement.
GAAAGTAACGTGGGCCAATCGCCTGTTCGCTGGATTAGGGGTTACGTATGGCAACTCAAAAGGGCTTCAATTACCGCTCACAAAACAGTATTTTGTCGGTGGCAGTAACAGCATCCGGGCCTTCCGGCCACGTGCCATTGGGCCGGGCCTATTTGCCCGAGACACCATCCGTAATGGTCAAATATTTCAGGATGGTGGTGGTGATATCAAACTCGAAGCGAATACTGAACTTCGGGCAAAGTTCACTCAGTATATTGAAGGGGCTGTTTTTGTGGATGCGGGCAACATCTGGACGTACTCGAATAACGATATTTTCGGAGCCGATGCCCAGGCAAAATTCAGTTCAAATTTCATAAATCAGATAGCCGTTGGCGCGGGCGTTGGAATTCGTATCGACCTGTCCTATTTCCTGGTACGCTTTGATCTGGCAACACCCTTACGGAAGCCTTACAAAACCAATGGCAGTGAGTGGGTTGTGAAAGAAATAGACTTTAGCAGTACTACCTGGCGCAAACAAAACCTGGTGTTCAACATCGCAGTCGGCTATCCGTTCTAATGGCGCGATAAATAATAAGTTGCTTCCAACAATAGAGTGTGTTTATCATGGCTCCGGGTCGGGTGGCCCGACGCAGAAGGAATCTTAAAATTAATTTCAGGCTACATGTAGCCTGAAATTAATCCTGGACAGCTTCATTGTTATAAAAACCGACTTATCATTTCTCAAGCACCGGTCGTAATATATTCCAGACCGTATTGGCCACAATTTTGTGTCCGGCGGGTGTTGGGTGAATACCATCGGGCTGATTTAGCTTAGGAATTCCCCCGACACCTTCGAGCAGAAACGGAATTAATACGGCTTTATTCCGGGTAGCTAACTCTTTAAATAATCCCCGAAACTCCTTTGTATAGCTAGTGCCCATATTCGGCGGAATCTGCATCCCGGCCAATACAATTGTCGCCTGCGGACTTTTCTGACGGACAGTATCCATTATAGCTTGCAGATTTTGCCGGGTGGATGCCAGCGGAAGACCCCGCAACCCGTCGTTACCGCCCAGTTCCAGCACGAACACCGCTACCGGCTGACGCAATACCCAGCCAATGCGACTTTTGCCCCCGGCCGTAGTTTCACCGCTTAATCCAGCATTCACAACGCTGTAGTTCAGCCCCGCCGAGTCAATTTTTTGCCCGACTAACGCCGGGAATGCCTGCGACGGCTCAACGCCGTAGCCTGCAGTTAAACTGTTGCCATAAAACAACACGATTTGCTTTTTTTCCCTGTTAGCCGGTTTTGAGTCGGCTTGTGCGGTTGATGCGGTCGTTGCCGTTGAGTTCGTCTTCGTATCGGATGAGCCACAGCCCCAGACCGTTAAGACCAGCAACAACCCGCTTATCATAGAATATGGCGTTTGGCGCGTTTTCAAGAACTTCATTGTTTATACAGGAGTTAATTGTTTATCACAGAGCGGGGCGCCGTTAAGAAGCTGTTTGAGTTAATCTTATTGGGTTACAAAAGCGACTTTTTCGCCAGATTGAGTAGTCAAACGCCCTCATTTAGCTGGGCTAAATTCCGGTTTTGACTACTCAATCTGACAAAAAATTCATCATTTTTATCACCAAAATTTAACTTAAACAGCTTCTAAGATATAAACGACATGGAGAAAGCAAGTAACAATCTCTGTGGTAAATAAAAGTAGCATCTACGACATTTTGTTCCATGAGTATTCTACGCGTCGAAAATCTGACGAAAACCTACACGAGCGGAGGCCGTGACCTGACCGTTCTGCACGGCGTCAATTTCACCCTCGAGCCAGGCGATACCTTCTCTATTGTTGGGCCATCGGGAAGCGGAAAAACCACCCTGCTGGGCTTGTGCGCCGGTCTGGACCGGGCCTCTTCGGGTAGTGTTTATTTAAACGACGTTCGCCTGGATACGCTCAACGAAGATCAGCGGGCGGCTATACGGAATCAGTACGTCGGGTTTATTTTCCAGAATTTCCAACTCCTGCCCACCCTCACAGCGCTCGAAAACGTGATGGTGCCGCTCGAACTGCGCGGAGAAAAAGGAGCTGGCAAAGCGGCTCAGGCCCTGCTTGAGCGCGTTGGTTTGGGCCAGCGTGGGCATCATTACACTACTCAACTGTCGGGGGGTGAACAGCAGCGGGTTTCGCTGGCGAGGGCGTTTGCCAACCGGCCTAAGTTGCTCTTCGCCGATGAACCCACCGGCAATCTCGACGCCGATACCAGCGCCACTGTTGTAGACCTGCTTTTTGAACTTAACCGCGAAGCCGGAACAACGCTTGTACTGGTCACCCACGATATGGAATTAGCTTCCCGCACGCAACGCATTATCCGGATTAAAGGCGGCACGGTAGTATCTGACTCAAAAGAGCGAAAGAACGAAAGAGTGCAAGAGTGATTCCATTCACTTCCGTCTATTCACTCTTTCACTCATTAATTCTTTCAATTATGTCCTGGCTTTTTCGCATGGCCTGGCGCGATAGCCGCCGGAGCCGACAACGGTTACTGCTGTTTATGTCGGCCATTGTGCTGGGTATTGCGGCATTGGTGGCGATTAACTCGTTTGGCGATAACCTGGCCCGCAGCATCGACGATCAGGCCCGCGAACTTCTCGGGGCTGACCTGACGCTTTCCTGGAATCGACCACCATCGCCCAAAACGGCGCAATTGGCTAAAACCCTTGGTCGGGATCGTGCCTATGAGGTTTCGTTTGCGTCGCTCGTGTCTATTCCTAAAACGGGCGGTGTTCGGCTGGCGCAGGTGAAAGGGCTACAGGGCAATTTCCCGTATTACGGCGTGTGGGAAGTTCAGCCCGCATCCGCCATTCAACCGTTTCGTCAGGCAACCCAGCGCGTAGCCTTAGTCGATGATGCACTACTGGTGCAGTTAGGCGCAGAAGTTGGTGATTCGGTGAAAGTCGGTAATCTATCATTTCTGATTGCGGGACGAGTCATGAAAACACCGGGGCAAGCTGCGATTATGGCCACCGTGGCGCCAACCGTATTTATCCCAAACCAGTTTTTATCCGGCACCGGACTAATGCAACGCGGCAGCCGGGTGGCTTATAAATATTACTACCAATTTACTCCCGGCACCGATGTTGAAAAATACGTTAAATCTATTTCGGCGCGGCTGGATAAGGACGGAGTAAATTATGATACCGTTGATGGACGTAAAAAACAGACCGGTCGCTCCTTCGCCGACCTGACCAAGTACCTTAGTTTGGTGGCGTTTGTTGCTTTGCTGTTAGGGTGCGTGGGGGTTGCCAGCGCCGTGCAGTTATACGTAAAAGAAAAAGTAACGTCGGTCGCTATTTTGCGAACCCTCGGTGCCAGCGGACGACAGGCTTTTTTGATTTACCTTATCCAAACGTCCCTAATGGGGTTAATTGGGGCCATAATTGGCGCGTTGGCGGGATCGGTGGTGCAGTTGATTTTGCCAAGAGTGTTTGGCAATTTCCTGCCAATTACGGTTGAAACAACCTTGTCGGGTACGGCCATATTGGGCGGCATCGGTACGGGTTTGCTTATTTCGGTCCTCTTTTCCCTGCTTCCCTTACTGGCCATTCGTAACATCTCGCCCCTGCGGACACTGCGCAATTCGTATGAAGATGATTTGAGTAACCAAGACCCATTGCGGTGGTTAGTGTACTTGTTAGTCGTTGGATTTATTGTCGGTTTCGCCTATTTGCAAACGCATAATTTCCTGCTGGCAGTTGGCTTTACGGGTGGTCTTGCGCTTGCATTCGGTATTCTAACAACGCTGGGTTTGGCCTTAATCTGGCTGGTACGCAAATTCTTTCCAACCTCATGGAGTTATATCTGGCGGCAAAGCCTGGCTAACTTATACCGACCCAATAACCAGACGCTTATCCTTGTCACCTCCATCGGATTAGGCGCATTCCTGATCGCTACACTTTATTTGACGCAGGGACTTTTGCTGGGTCGGGTCGAATTATCGGCGAGCGGCAACCAGCCGAATATGGTGCTGTTTGATATTCAGAATGAGCAGATTGCGGGGATTCGGTCATTAGTAAAAAAACAGAAATTACCCATACTGCAGGAAGTGCCGGTCGTGACGATGCGTCTGTCAGACATTAACGGAACGACCGACGTTATCCGAAAAGACGCAAAAGATACGACGGCCAAAACACCCAAATGGGCCTTCACCCGCGAGTACCGCGTAACGTACCGGGATACGTTGATTTCGTCGGAGAAACTGTCGTCGGGCAAAGCTCCCTATCAGGCTAACGGGGCTATTTATGTGTCTATCGAGAAAGATTTTCTGGACCGGATGCACCTCAAGCTAGGCGACACACTCGATTTTAACGTACAAGGCGCGCCAATTCAAACCATTGTTGGGGGCACCCGTGAAGTGGAATGGAACCGTGTACAAACGAACTTTCTGGTCGTATTCCCGTCGGGCATTCTCGATCGGGCTCCGCAGTTTCATGTGCTGATGACCCGCGTACCGAACAATCAGACGTCGGCCATGCTTCAGCGCGAATTGGTCAGTCACTTTCCGAATGTGTCGGCTATCGACCTTGGCCTGATTCTAAAAACAGTGGATGAAATTCTGGCGCAAATCTCGTTTGTCATCCAGTTTATGGCCCTGTTCAGTATCCTGACAGGTCTTTTGGTATTGGCCAGTTCAGTGGTGATCAGTAAATACCAGCGGCTTCGCGAAAGTGTTTTACTCCGAACACTCGGTGCGAGCCGCGCCCAGATTCTTCGTATTACTGCGCTGGAATATGGACTGTTAGGCTTACTAGCCGCTCTTTCAGGTATTTTACTTTCTGTAGTCGGCACGTGGGCACTGGCCCGATTCGTTTTTGAAGTCCCCTACCGACCAGACACGCTCCCGCTGGTTGGTGTAGCCTTTACAGTCACCGCCCTGACCGTGGTGATTGGTGTTTTTAACAGCCGTGAGGTACTGGTACGTCCACCGCTGGATGTGCTGCGAGCTGAGGGGTAATGGACTTGTTTTGTCAGTCTATGAACCCTAACTTTGTTTGAACATGAACAAAGTCCCCTGATTGGGTTGAAGAAATTAACCGCCGAAAAGCGTTTGCCCATTTACCCTAGTTGTGGTGTCGGGTTCTCAAACCCGGCACATTCGCGTCAGCAATTACCCTAGTTGTGGTGTCGGGTTCTCAAACCCGACACATTCACGTCAGCAATTGCGTTGGGTTTGAGAACCCGACACCACGATAAAAGCTTTTTAGAAAAAACCCTAAACAACTTTTATTTAAGATACATGTCCAGCCATTCGAAAATAGCCTTCTGATTGAACTCGCTATCGAACATAGCGCCATAATGAGGTGCGTTCGGCACAATAATTACTTTGTTTTTGACATGCGCCAGCGTTAGCCAGGAACTTAGCAAAATCGACTGGGCGGGCGGAACAGATTCGTCTTTTTGACCATGAATAATCAAGAACGGCGGGTCATTCTTATCTACGTACGTTACCGGACTAGCCCGTTTCGCCAGATCGGGCCGATGAAGTGGTGTGGCGCCTAACAAGCGACTTTCGGGGTCACTGATACTATCTGACAGCGAGCCGTTTCTAGGCATCATCGCCAGCAAATCGGCAGGGCCGTAAAAGTCAATTACAGTTTTGATGCGAAAAGGAGCCGGTTTCCGATCAGCGTAGAAATCGGGCACCGGATTGTTGTTCGATAGGGCCAGCAACGAAGCCAGATGCCCACCCGCCGAGAACCCGACCAGGGCAATCCGGTTTTTATCATAGGTGTATTTTTCGGCGTTCCGATACAGAAACGTCAGCGCCTGGTTGCAGTCCTGAATCTGAGCCGGAAACGCTGCCGTGGTGCTATGCCGATAGTCGATAGACGCAAGCGCATAGCCTTTTTCGAGAATGGCCCGGATCGTATTCTTCATGTAGCCCATGTCTGCGTATTTATCATTCAGCATCCAGGCTCCGCCATGTACCCACACAATCAGGGGCGTGATTGGCCCCGGTTTGGCGGGTAGATAAATATCCAGCAGGTGTTTTTTTAGCGTGTCTCCGGCATAAGCTACATTCTGAATCACCCGGGTTCCCGGCGGGAAGAGAGCCTGTACTCGACTGGTAGTCTGAGCATTAACGTGCAGAAAAGTGAACACGAGTAAGAACCAGATCGAACTACTGGCAACTATTTTTTTGTGTTTAAATGAATTCATGGAGTAGGCAATCAGATGCCCATAAATTAGATGTTAACGTGCCCGGACTGGCATTCGTCCTTGACTGCTTATCACCTTACGCCGGATATTGCCATTCGCCCCGATAGGCGCGGCTCAGCAATTTATTAGCTTCGGGATCATTAGGAATTTGGCTACCATCCCACTCAACACTCCGGCCAAGTTTCATAGACAACATGCCCAGCAAAGCCATGTTTGTTGACCGGTGGCCAACTTCAATGTCGCAGATGGGTAATTTGTTCGTTTTAATACTGTCAAGGAAATTAGTCCAGAGTTGTGCGATATTCTGGTCGTCGGGTTTGTTAAGTTGGGCATCCTGATGAATGGTCGGCTTTTTCGGGTCCGACGGATAGAATGTCCAGCCGTCCATCCAGCCCATATGAAACGTACCTTCAGTTCCGTAGAAATAAACCCCTACCGCCTGTTTAGGATCTGTTTTTTCGGCCATATTACCAGCAAAAGCCCGCTGTTCCCAAATAGCCGTAAACCCTTCGAACTCAAACGTAGCTACCTGATGATCAGGCGCATCGGTGCTATCTTTTTTAATCGGTCGCCCACCAGTCGAAT
>JANXVQ010000188.1 GCA_025351545.1 Spirosoma sp. | reverse complement strand
AAACTTTTTTCGGCGCATCGTCAAAGATTACGAATACACGCTATCTTCTTCGGTAGGCTGGCTACTTTTAGCCAACATTCAGCTGATGTTGCAACGGATCAAGCCCAAAACCCAAATCTAATTTCCCAACACGTTCTTAGTAAACTCCACTTATCGTCTATATTATGTGGCTTTATACCTGATGTGTAGCGAGAAAATGGTTGACATGGTGCACAACCCACTAGTATTTTAATGGCGTCATTTGGAAAGAGTGCGTCAATCTCTGCGGGATTAAATTGACTTAGGTCTTCACATAAAAATTTTGCACCATTATTCGAAGAAAAAGCAAACTCGCAAGATTGATCAGAATCTATACCCGCTACTATCTCAAACCCCTTTTCGAGTACAAACCCGTGGCTCAGCCCTCCTACACCGCAGAAAAGATCAATAACAGCGTATTTTTTTTTCTTACTCATAATTAGTAATCAATCTTCAAATGTAGGCTTTAGTGAATGATGAATAAAGTACATTTTAATGAAGTTCTATACTTAAATTAATTTCTTCTTTCACTAATGACTATCTCATTATCATGAATCTATAAATTTCACATACTTACAGACTCCTGCACCGCCAGCCAGCTCATCAATCCAGCACCCGTTTCTAAAGCGGCTTCGGTTGAGTACTATAAGCGACAATCAGGCTGCTTTTAAAATAAACTCCGGACTGATGTCTAAACGTTCGTAGAGTTTCTTGGCTAAGTCAATGGTAACACGCCGTTTGCCGTTCATAAACTCAGAGAAACGGGCCGATGACACACCCAGGTAAGTAGCCATATCTTTTTGCTTCATATTGCGCTCGGCCATCTTGATGTTGATCATACCCGGCAACGTTTCTGGCATACGGATAGGCATTAGCGGAATGCTATCTTCAAAGGCTTCAATTGCTACAGCCAATCTAGAAAACTGTGCTTCACGCTGAACATCTCCTTCGAATCCTTCCGCAATTAACTTATCTAAAGTGCTTAAGGCTGCTTTGTGCTCATCCCAACTAGTAATTTTCATAAATCTTTAAGGTCTATTGTTTCCACATCTATTTTGTCATATTCAGCATGTGTACCAATAAATTTGATATAAACTGTTCTAACGGAGAAGAAAACCATTGCGACAAGTCGGTATTGATTCCCTTTAATATTGAAAACATACCGATTATCAGCTACATAATCAACTGAGTTGAATGTCTGTTTCATACCAGCCATATTACGCCAGTCAGCCGCTTTCACAGTGTTATACCAATCACTCAACGCAAAAGCCGCCTTAGGATGGTCTTCGCTGAATTGATTTAACACTGTTTTACTAATTACGACCATTTAATGAACATGTAGTTTATGTATTTTTGTTTCCAAAAGTGAAATTATTTTCCCAATAATGAAATTTTACATAATTCCCAACTCCTGCACCGCCAGCCAACTCATTAGGCCAGCGCCGGTTTCTAAAGCCGCTTCATCAATGTCAAAGGTTGGCGTATGAACACCGGAGATGATACCGCGCGCTTCATTGCGGGTTCCAAGTCGGTAGAAACAGGAATCGACAACTTGCGAATAAAACGCAAAGTCCTCGCCCGCCATCCATAAATCGAGATCAACAACGTTTTCGGCCCCCATGTACTCAACGGCCTGCGCCCGCACACGACGCGTTAGTTCGGGGTGATTTTTGAGAAATGGATAACCATGCACAATCGTAAATTCGCACGAGCCGCCCATGGCTTCGGCAATGCCTTCGGCCAGTTTCACCATGCGCTTTTTGCCTTCGGCCCGCCAGTCTTCATTCATGCATCGAAATGTGCCCTGAATGATCACTTCGTTGGGAATTACGTTCGTAACACCATCGGCAATGAATCGCCCAAACGACAATACAGACGGACTGGCCGGAGGGCAGTTTCGACTAATGATTTGCTGGAGAGCCACAATAATATGCGACGCGATGAGGACCGGATCGACAAGGTTGTCAGGCATTGCGGCATGACCACCCTTGCCCCGAACGGTTAAATAAAGTTCGTCGGTGCTGGCCATATACATGCCTTCGCGAAAGCCGATTTTACCCACCGGAATATTCGGAGCTACATGCTGACCAAGCATACTGACGGGAGTCGGATTTTCCAGAACGCCTTCTCTTATCATCATTGATGCACCACCGGGCGCTTTTTCTTCTCCCGGTTGAAATACCAGCTTCACCGTACCGTCGAACTGGTCGCGCAGGACGTGCAGAATACGAGCAACACCTAATAAGCTGGCCGTATGTGCATCATGTCCGCACGCGTGCATAACACCCTCAACTGTGGATTTGTAAGGTACATTGTTCGCTTCGTGGATGGGCAACGCGTCCATATCGGCCCGTAACGCCACAACGCGTGAACTTGCATTTCGGCCTTCAATAATAGCCACCAAACCCGTGTCAGCCACGCCTTCCTGCGGAGTTATGCCAATGGCTTTCAACTGGTCGGCCACAAAACGGGCCGTGTTATGTTCCTGAAAAGATAGTTCTGGATGCGCGTGCAGATGTCGGCGAGTCTGAACGATATCGGCCGCGTATTGCCGGGCGAGAGATTTAATTGAGTCGAGCATAGGTAATGCGATGGTGCGATATTCTGCGGGAAAGCCGCAAGTGATTCGCTATAAAATGCGGCTTTCCAGCCGCGTTACTGTGTTGTTATAAACTGATAATCGCTGACAACCGTTTCCAGAAACGCTCGATTTGACAAACTACTTTGAACACCGGTCACTTCCTTAATTTTATCAGCGGTACGCATTAATATACCCTCGTCGCCCTGATAAAGACTTTGACGAACGATACCCATGTCTCGATCTGTAAGTACCCGTATATCAGGAAATTGCACCGTATAATTTTCGGGTAAAGGTTGAATCAGTACATCATCTAACGAGATGGCAGGCTTAACTTTAACGACTGTAGTTCCGGCGGCAATATCACCTAAACGTTGCCCTTTGCCGTTGACTGCCACCGTGATAATGGGAACAATACCGCCCATAAACACGACCGATTCAATCATTCGCAACAACCATCGGAGCAGGTAAGCGCCCAGTCCCGGTTGCGATCCATCGAGCATGACAACCCGGATGCCCATCGCTATTTTGCCAACGCTCCGCCCGTTAAGCAGCCACTCCAACAATAAATCGTAGAATAAGGCAGGCAAGAGTAAAAGTGCAGTGTAAAAAGTACCGGGGGTGATTTTTAGGCTGGCAGGGATACCCAACACGAATAGCGCCCAACCGAAAATGACCAGGTAGTCAGTCATTGCGGCCAGAATCCGGTCGCCAATACTGGCGGGTTCATATTCTACAAAAACGTTTTGGGAGGTGCGAATGGCAACAGACATGTATGTAAATCAAAACGGAGCCGCCCATGCGGTCGGTCCTCAAAAGTCGTAAGTAAGGCCGTGAGGTCAAAATATTTCCCATAAAAGACACATAAGTCTTTCTTAAAACAAGAATTTTAATCCAATTTGACAACCTTTACACCCATTGATCAATGACCATCGGCTTACTGTATGCGCGAAGCTCTTTTCATTAAACGCAACTCCGACAAATGGCGGGACGTGGAACAGAACCCGACCACAACGGATGGGCGGCCGGACCCCGACGAGTTGGTAACCAATTTTGTGGAATTGACGGATGATCTGTCGTATGCCCGAACATTTTACCCCGACTCGAACGTAACGCGTTACCTCAATGGCCTGACCGCACAAATGCACCGGGGTCTGATGCAAAACCGACACAACGATCGAGGTCGGTTTGTTACGTTCTGGAAATATGAGTTACCCTTGCTCTTCCGGCAGTCGCATAGATTACTGGCGATAGCAGCGGGTATCTTTCTGGCGGCCGCTATTATTGGCTGGGTGTCGGCAGCGCACGACAATACATTTGTGCGCCTGATTTTGGGAGACAGCTACGTGAATATGACGCTCGAAAATATCAAGAAGGGCGATCCGTTGGGTGTGTATAACAGCAGCGATCAGTCGACAATGTTTGTCCAGATTACACTGAACAACATTTACGTGGCCTTCCGCACATTTATATTCGGGCTGTTCGCGTCTTTTGGTACAATGGCGATGCTGTTTTACAACGGTATAATGCTGGGTGCCTTTCAATATTTCTTTCACGAACGAGGACTGCTTCTCGATTCAATTCTGAAAATATGGGTTCATGGTACGCTCGAAATATCAGCGATTATTATTGCAGGCTGTGCCGGACTGACGGTCGGCAATAGTCTGCTGTTTCCGGGAACCTACTCGCGACTGGAGTCATTCAAACGGGGCATTAAACAGGGACTAAAAATTGCCATTGGTCTAGTGCCGATTTTCATTATGGCGGGTTTCCTGGAAAGTTTTATTACAAGATTAACCCTGCCGTCTGTCGTTAGCGGGGGTATTATTTTGAGTTCGGCCGCTTTTATTATCTGGTATTTTATTCTGTATCCCATCTCACTTAACCGCAACAACCAGCCATGATTCAACTTTTCGAGCAACGCGATTTCGGCAATAAAATCAACGCCACATTTCAGTATATTACCCAGAATATGCGTAGTCTGTGTATCGCACTACTTTATATTGTGGGGCCAGTAGCGTTGGTGGCCGGTATTGCAACGGGCGTGATGCAATCTAATATGCTCCATATTACCGCAGAAGCAGGAAGCAATCAGTCAACTGATCCGATGGCCGCTTTTCGGATGATGAGCCAATTTATATCGCCCTCGTTTTGGTTAGCCATCTTCTTTAGCGTTCTGGCCAACGTGGCTGTAATTCTGACTACCTACGCACACATGAAGGTGTACGACCGAACGAAAAGCACTGCCATTGACGTAGCCGACGTCTGGGCCGAAGTACAACCAATGATTGGCCGGGCCATTACTATTTCAATTCTTAATTCAATAATTGTCGGAGTTGCGTTTATCTTTTTCGTTAT
>JANXVQ010000872.1 GCA_025351545.1 Spirosoma sp. | reverse complement strand
GCCCTAGGCGAAAATCATAACACCGATTTCAAGGGCTATTCGACCGCTGACGGCAAAACGCTGGCTCACTTGTTTGGTTCAGCCGCCAATGACGGCACACCCGCCCGATTGTTAATACGCGACGCCAATCTGACCCAAAGTTCGGCCCAGTTGCTGAGTGAATCGGAATTTACCGATATGCCCTATACCGAAGTAAAATTTGAGAACACCATCAACCGGATTACGGGGGTGGCGTTAAATCCCCGGCAAACCGAGCGGGTACCGGCCGGATCAGTATTTGACCTCAATTTTGTCATTAATATCATTACGGTGGAAGGGAATGAAACGGAAGCCCAAACAATGGAGACTAACTTTATCAAGCTACTCTATGCAGGCATTCGGCTTCTCGAAGACGATTACCTAGGCGGCTCTGGTTCTCGGGGGTATGGGCAGGTGAAACTTAGCCTCAACGAGCCGGTTAGTAAAACGGTCGAAACCTACCTCAATCCAGCCTGACGCATGACTTTCGATATTATACGCTTTCGGTTCGACACGCCCCTTCACCTAAGTAATGCCCGCCCCAATGACTACGGCAGCAGCGAACGCATCGTTCACTCCGATACGCTCACCGCAGCCATTTATCAGGCATGGGCTATGCTCGGCCAGCCGGATTGGATACCTACTACGGCCAATCAGTCGCCGGGCTTCGCGGTGTCGAGTCTGTTTCCTTTTCGGGGTGGGTCCCAGCCGGTCTATTTTTTACCCAAACCTTATTTTCGAAATAAAGCCGGGCAGGACGATACGGGCATGGGTGAATCAGGAGATGCGAAGAAATACAAAAAAGTCCAGTATGTCGATGTGTCTCATTTTGAGGGGTACCTGCATCAGCGCACACCTCCTACTGCTGGTACAAAAGCCATCCGAGGGATGTTTCAGAGTGTAGCTTTGGCGGCTGACAAAGGCGATTTCCTGACGACTGACGTACTCCCCCGCATTGTAAGACCCCGTGATGAGTCAGAACCTACGCCATTTTATATGGAACGGCTGTATTTCAGTCAGGACTCAGGACTATGGTGCATTGTTCAGTACGATAACGACACGGCCCGGAAACGTGTCCAATCGGCAGTGTTGTATCTGGCCGATAATGGCATCGGCACGGACCGGTCTGTTGGAAACGGTTTATTTACGCCCGCTTTTGATACGCTTGCCATTAACACACCAACATCCGCCCAATACGCTGTAAGCCTGTCTTTGTTCTGTCCCGAAAATCATGCTCAGTTGACTAGACTACTAGCTGACAACGCAACTCGCTATGATCTGATTCAGCGAGGGGGCTGGCTGTCGGAACCGCACAATAGCTACCGCAAACGCTCAGTCTGGATGTTTCGCGAAGGCTCATTGCTTCGGCACGACATTACTGGCGTTGATATGATTGGTTCTGTGATTGATCTGCGACCCAATGAATCTAAACTACCCACAAAAATTGGGCATCCCGTCTGGCGCGATGGCCGAACGTTATTGTTGCCAGTAAACTATTGATGTATGGAAAGTCTGAAATCTGTTTTCACCCCCTGCCCGTTCGAGGTCGAGGTTGTTACGCCCGTTCATGTGGGTATGGCGCAGGAAAAAAACTACGTTCGTGGACTGGACTATGTGCTGGAATCCGGCGAGATTTGGGTGATTGATACCGACCGTCTCTTTCGGTTGCTGGACCGGAACGAGCTGCAAAATCTGACCCTGAAATTAGCCGATGGTCAGGCCAGGGAATTGGAAACCACGCTGAAGTCGCTTATCAGGGCTAATCCGTCTATTTTGCTTCAAAAGTTACCCGTTCAGGGAGAACCAACCGATATTCGACGAATGTACCGTACTGGATTAGGTCAGTACGCCATTCCGGGTAGTTCGATCAAAGGAGCCATTCGGAGCATACTGCTGGCCGAACTCAAAAAACTACCAGGCAGCAACCGACACAGTAACGCTGAGTTAGATAAGCTCTTTGGCAACATTACTAACAACTTGATGCGATTTATTCAGGTGGGCGACGTCAATTTGCCGAAGGAAATGATTGAGGTCCGCCGAACGAAGATATTTTCTGCTGACAGCGACCGAAAAGATGAAAATACGAGGGGCGAATGGAAACATGCTAATCGGGGTAATCATACGCCAGCAGTGGTCAGCAACAGACCCGATGCGTTTGTAACGTGGTATGAATCGGCGGTTCCGCAGTCAGTCCCGACTGATGCCCCCAATACGCTACTCATTTCGCTAGGCAGCAATCTTCCTCATGCCTTAGGTAAATATGTATCAGGAAACGTACCTAACTATACGAATTTGCTCAATGGTAAATCGGGCGATTGGTTGCTGGATACGATCCGTTCACACACCAAGCAATATTTAGACCGTGAAAAGGCCTATTTCCGAAAGTTTCGTAATGATGATTTAGACAAACAGAAATTTATTGAGGAACGAATCAACGCGTTGATTCAATTTAACAGCGAAGCGGACAGTTGTCTGTTGCGTGTGGGGGCAGGGGTTGGTTTTCACAGCATCACTGGCGACTGGCAAAACCGCAGTCAGGATCACTTTTCAGAGTGGATTGATATATCCAATCAAATTTTTGCCAAGACTCGCAAATTCTCGTTCCGACAGCAGAACAGCGAATTTGAGTTTATGCTGATGGGGTTCATTAAGCTGACGTTACAAACGCCAGAAACGGAACAAGCCAGACAGCGAAAGCGGGTGCTGGCCCAAGAGAAAGCCGAAGCCGTCCGCCTTGCCACAGAGCAGGAGCGCAGCCGGGCTGAAGCGGAAAAACGGCAACAACAGGAAGCCGAACGGTTGGCGGAACTGGAACGCAGGAAACCACAACTCTTTGAGGGAAGATTGAAGAAAGGGCAATTGCTGGATGCTGAGATTGTGCTGAGTGCCAGAACTAATAAAGTAAAGGTGTACGCAACGGGTTACGAAAATCAGCTTTTCGACCTGGTCGGCTACGTGGGAGCCGAGCCCCTGGGCCGGGTGGTGCTAGTAAAAGTGGATCAACTGAGCAAAAAAGACGTGTTGCAACAGGTGCGGTACGATAAGATGAAATAAAAACGCTGATAGCTTAGGAAGCCAATTCCTGAGCTGTCAGAGAAAGTACAAGTATATAATTTTCGGTGAAGATAGCCCGCAACAACAGACAGACGTTCGGGTTTTGAGCATGAATAAATTGGAAAGGTTAAATTGAGAAAGCAGATATGAAAACAGCCCTAATTATAACAGTAGGTTCACGCGATTTGCAACTACCTAAAAATCAATTTATTAAGTTATTCGGCGAAGATGATTATAAGCCACTCTTAGATAGACGTCAAAATCCATATGCCCGAAGAATGGCCGACTATTTACTTAGTGAACCAAGTCGGTTTGACAAAGCAAAGGCACACCTGCTTTTCCCCATTATTAAACCATGCTTAGATAAATTAAAGAGTGAAGGACAGATACCAGAACGGATAATCCTAGTCGTGACTGATCAACCAGAGGAGGTCGGTGATTTTCATTATGGAGATACCGTAAGTTCAGGGCAAGTACTGAGCAAACTTCTAACCGCAAAATATAAGATTCAGGCTGGAGCGTTCAAAACATTTTCAGTAAAAGAGAATGTGAATTTTTTAGATAGCATGTACGCTCTTTTTGAGAGCCGCTCAACTATGTCTCCCTTCAATGAACTAAAGAGTTTTGATAATGTACTATTGCTGAATCAGGGAGGAATTGATGCAATCAACTTTGGGCTTCTATTTGCTGCTATTAAGGCATATGGTAAAACTTTAATGCAGCTATGTGTAGATGAGCGTACTGAAACTTGTTACGAAATCGGCTTTGTACAACAATCTTTAGCCCAATCTGAGCGACAAAAAGCAAAAGCTTTTTGTGAGCGTTTTGCTTATTCAGCATTAGAAACACTTGAGCTAGATACGGCTATAGGCACAATCGGGCGTTACGCAGCGGCACGGTTACATTTTGACTTTGATGCAGCCCGGACATATTTAAAGGAATTGATGGCTCCTCAGTATATAACATTTGTAGCTGGCCAAATTGCACAACTTAGTCAAGTTCAGGAAGACGACAGAGCATTGCTCAAAGAATTGTATATCAATGCAAAAATCCACTATTTGCAAGCCGCATACGTTGACTTTTTGTTGCGTTTCTTTAGAATTATTGAGGAGTTGTCGCGTGTATCAGCCACTAATCATATCGGTTTGGCCAATTATGACAATCGAAATTGGGATAAAGACATAACTCGAATTCTTAGCGAGCCGGCTCATATAACATTGGCAACTCATCTCGCTAATTGGAAAATGGGAAGTAGATCATTGGAATTCACAAAGGGAACAATAGGCACATTTCAGGCGATAAATCATTTCTATAATGATCCGATGGCCGAGTTCATTGATAAAATTATCCCACTGAGCCAGCTACGTAACGAATCCATTGGAGCACATGATTTCAAACCAGTGTCAGAAGCTTTGATAGGGCAAGGATTAGCAAAAAAAGGGCTTACTATAGTAGACGTTTTTTTAAAATTAGACACATATTTAAACGTAACAGAAAACCCATTTGATTACATTAACTCCCAGATTCTGTCATTGGTTAACTAACTAGTATTATCCTTATTCATATCGACTGACCAGCTTTTTCACCAATTTTAAAAATCGTTTACGGTGGTCAGGTGGAGCCAATAACTCGGCATCGGGGCCAAGTTCCAGAATTTTGGCGTCGAGTTCTTTATTCCATCTCAAGTGATACTGAAAATCTATGAACTCGTCGGTTTCAGCTATTTTATCCTGGGAAGTATGTAGGGGCTTTGTTTCCACGTAACGCGCTCTGGGTTGCCAGACACGCAGTAACCAGGTTTCGAGGGGCATGTTTGTCAGGTGGGTAAAGCCAACCACATCCGCTAAGTGGGTCATCCAATTGACGGTGTTTGGCTGTCGGCGCAGGCTGGGCAAAGGGTTTAACGTATCAATGCGGTCCAGCGCCAGACTATCTAAACCCAGCGATTCGGCACCCCGGCCATAGACATGCCAGCGATTGTTGTATTCTTTCAATAAATACGGGCTAAACGTCAGTGTGGCCGTCGGTTGGTCAAATCCTGTATACTGAACCAGTACCAGCTGATCGGCCTGAATGGATTTATAGAGTGGAGATAGCCAGGCCAGCCCTTTGTACTGCCGGTTCTGCTCGAAATCAACGACGCGTTCTTTTGGTTTCCCGATTACGCCTGGCTGTTGCTCGAATTTGAGCATAACTTCTGCTAAACCGTCAAAATGCGGTAACGTGTTCATGCGCCGGATCAAGGCTACGGCTTCGTTAGCCAGGGCCGCATCGGTTGGATTCAGGGCACTATGCAGTGAGAATGGTTCTTCATAATAATAGGGTCGGCCGGATCGGTTTCGTCTTGGAATAAGAGCCCCTAAATCCCGTAGCGAATCAAGATCGTTAAAGAGTGTTTTTTCGGAAATGGTCTGGTCAATGCTACGTTCACAGGCTTCGCGTAATTCGATGAATGTGTAATGCTGACCGCTGCTAAGCTTCTCATGGATAGCCATCAGCCTATCCATGTATTTTTTGTTTTTAGACATTTTCTTTTTTGCAGGAATATACAAATCTTGTCCTTAACTGCAATTTCATTGCAGTAGAATAGGCTTATTTTGTTTAACAAATCAGAGTTATCATCTATCCACATCATGACACAACTAGTTCTTAACCAACGGGGTAGCAGCTTATCAGTATCGGGTAGCCGGTATCGGGTACGGAGCCGTGAGCGTGAATTTTTTATGCCTGTCCACGAGGTCAGTAGTATTGTGTTGCACGCTGCCACACGCCTGAGCCACGACGTTGTCATGATGGCCATTGAGCAGAATACGGATATTCTATTTGTTGATCGGCGGGGATTTCCAACGGGGCGGATCTGGAGCAACCGTTTTGGCTCCATTGCGACCATTCGGAAACACCAGCTTGCATTTTCGCAAAGCAAGGCCGGGGCCGAATGGATTCGCGGATTACTACTCCGTAAGCTCGATAATCAGGCTACGGTTATCGACTTACTAAGCGCACTAACCGGTCAGGGCCATCAACCCGACCGGGAACAAAGTGTGAATACGATTAGTCGCTATTCGCAAAAATTGCGCGATACACCGATTGGTGACCTCAGTGAGTGTTTCGCTACGTTTCGGGGATTGGAGGGCAGCGCAGGGCGGGTCTATTTTGCCCAATTGAACACAATCCTGCCAGAGGCTTATCGCTTTGCCCGACGCAGTGGACGTGGAGCCACCGATATATTTAACTGTCTGCTCAACTATGCATACGGTATGCTCTACGGCCAGTGTGAATCGGCGCTGATTACGGCAGGAGTCGATCCGTTTGTGGGCGTTATGCACCGTGATGAATACAATCGCCCGGTGTTGACCTATGACTTTATTGAGCCATTTCGGGCCTGGGCCGACTATGTGGTGTGTCATTTGCTGGTCCAGGAAATCGTGTTCGATGAATTTTTTGACCGCGAAAACGATACGTTTTACCTGAATACGACGGGCAAACGGATATTGATTCAGTCGATGAACGACTACCTGGCTGAAGTGGTGGCACTTGGCGTAACAGGCCTGTCACGCTCGCGGGGGCAGCATATTGTGCTGGAAGCTCAGCAGCTAGCCAGTACACTAAGAAAGTTGGTCATCTCTGAATGAAGTACATTTCACTGCAATGGAATTGCAGTAAGGTACTATATTTTTGTAACCTGATTCACCTCACCTCAACCCCTCTCCTGCTTTTCAGGAGAGGGGCTTTTAAACCCGTTCTGCCATGACGACGCCATTTCTTTCTTCCGGGCAACAGATTACGCGTGCGACAGATACACTGCGTCCGATTTCACTGGCTGAGGTAGCTACCTGGGTGCGCACCAATGCGGCACTGCAACATCAGACTGAGCGGCTGCGAAAGTTGGCTCAGTTTGACCAAAATGCCTATAAAACAGCTAAAACCAGCCTGCCCTACGTGGTAGGGAGTGTGTTTGCAAATGGCGTTCGGCGGATGGATTCGCTTGAAGAAGCTACGTATTTTGTACTCGATCTTGACCACTGCACCGGGCTGGATGGGCAGGTTCCTGACGCGATTCGGGCTGATTTGTCGGTGACGCTGGCGTTTGTGTCGCCATCGGGTGAGGGCTTGAAACTGTTTTTTCGGTTGCTTGATCCCTGCACCGATGCCAAAACGTTCTCGGCAGCTTACCGCAATTTTGCGGGTGATTTCGGACTCAGACACGGCTTTGTAAAAAGCGTTGACCTGCGCACATCCGACGCGACGCGGGCTTGCTTTCTGGCGCATGACCCCAAGGCTTACCACAATCCCGATGCTATGCCCGTTGACTGGCGGCTGTGGTTACCTAACCATACTCAGTCGGGGGAATTGCTGTTCGACGATGATACCGATTCCGACGTAGTCGTTTTGGCTCGTAAACCCGCTGTTGAGCGGCCCATTAATGAAGTTGCTTATCGCGATATGCTCCGAGCCATAAACCCGAACACCCTCAGAAGACGAGAGAAACAAACGTTTGTCCCCGACGAACTTTGGACCATCGAACCAGCGGTACGGGCTATTTGCGTCCAGTTTACCTGGGAACTGACCGAGCTGACTCCGCTAAATTACGGGCTGAAGGTGGCCATAAAGCAAGGATTTCGGCGGGCCGAAGTTAATGTGTGTTTTGGAAAGAGGGGCTTTTCGGTGGTGCGATCTCCCAAAACGGGTACGGATCCTACCCTGTCTAACCTACTTTACGACGAACTCTTCCGGCTCCTTTTCCCGGAACCAGTAGCGCAAAACATACCCATTGCACTTTGTGAGAATTAATACACTCATTACGCTATGCCCCGCCGAAAACGACAACCGATACTGCCCTTACCCGACCGGAATGACCGCTGGGCCAGCGCCGGGTTACCCGCATTGACCGACGGTGAACTGGCGAATGGGCAGACGTTGCCCACCCATTTGGCCGCCTGGTTAGGCTGGTTACAGCAACAACCTCGTAAACGACCTGAAGATATGTACTGCTTTATCTGCTATGATATCGAGAATGACAAAATCCGCCGAATGGTGGCGCGGCTTCTCGAAAAAGAAGGCTGTATCCGGGTTCAGAAATCGGTGTTTTTTGCGCGTATTCAGCGAAAACGGCACGCTCGGCTAACAGACCTGCTTCGGCAGATTCAGCAACTGTACGAGAATCAGGATAGTATTATGCTATTGCCTGTAGGCGAAGACATGCTCAACAGTTTACAGTGCATTGGGCAATCCTTTGAACTTCAGCAGATCACAGCACCAAAACACACCGTATTTGTTTAACCTTTTCTTCTCCAACACCATGACCGTCAACAACACCCTCACCACGACCTGCCGTTCTGACCTTCGTGCCACCTATCAACAGGCCCGCAACCGCTACGAAGCCGATCCTGCTAATCCTCATACGATCCGGGCACTGGGCTGGGTGTATGCCGATCTGCTCAAAGAGGCATCGGGCAGTACGGATACCACCCGAATGCTACGCGGGCTGGCACTAATTACCGATTTCCCGATGGTTGAGGATACTCGCTGGCGCGAGTCGGTTGGCTGGAGTGTGTGCCGGTTTTTACTGCGACATAAGCCCGAGACGCTGCCCCTGGGGCCGCTGGCTGACGTCATTCGTCAGGGCAAGGCGTTTATACCTGCCGAGCCAGATTTGCTACGTTCCATTTGGTGGAAAGCCCTGTTGCGACACAAGGCTACCGGTATCGACTGGCTGGGGCTGTTTGCCCAACACGGTTGGGAGTCTAGTTTCCGACCTGAGGATGAGCAACCCGAGACTTATAGCGACGGAAAAACCACCGAGCCGCGTTCGGTTCGTCCACTCATTGAGGGGATAGTGCAGGCCGTCGTGCGACAACTCCTCCAGGCCGTCTTACTACCCAATGAAGTAGCAGTTCCGTGGCTTGACCGGCTGGCTGACCTAACCGCCCGACATCCTGACTGGGATTTTCTACCGTACTACCATGCCCAACTACTTATTCGGCTTGATCGGCCTACTGAAGCAATGGCTGTCTTTTTGCCCTTTGCCCGTACTAAAAAGAATGATTTCTGGGTCTGGAGTCTACTTGCTGAACTTGTTACGCCAGAGCAGGTGCCCGCCTGTTACGCCCGGGCTCTTACGCTGAATACGCCCGAATCATTTTTGGTAAAAGTACGGCAAAAGATGGCGGCCTGGCTCATCCTGGAAAACCGTTGGGCCGATGCCAGTGCTGAAATAGACCAATTGGTTCAAACTCGCCAGGCTAACCAATGGCCTTTGCCATCGGAGGTACAGTTGTGGATGAACGATAGCCGCTATACGCAAGCAGAAGTCACGCCTTTGGGTCGATGGTGCGAGGCTATATTGCCTCTGGCTGAAAGTCTTCTATGGGCCGACTGTCCTGAAACGGTTGCCTTAGTTACCAGCGTCGACGCAACAGGCCAATACGTGAATGTATCCATCGACGAACGGACTTCCGGCAGTTTTCCGGTGGGTAAGTATAAGCTCCAACCAGTGGTAGGCGACCGACTGGCAGTTCGTTACAAGTTACAAGAGAAGAATGGTCGGATACAGTTGCGGGTACATACGGCCAATGCTACGGAAAAGCCCTTTACTCATGTGCAAACCCGAATTCTTGCGGGGCCACTGCGGGTAAAAGATGGCAAAGGATTTGGCTTTGTAGGGGATATTTACGTTCCGGCTGATCTGCTTACGGGATCTGCTAGGCTGGCAGATTCTCTGGTAACTGTGGACGCTTTTGCTTCCTGGGATGATGTAAAGCAGAAATGCGGTTGGCGGGCTTTCCGAATTCAAAAAGAATCGGTAAACTTGTCAGTCTAAACTGTAATGGTGTTCCTTTTTGGCCATAAAATTTCAATGATCTGGCTGTACTTTTCAAATAAACACGTTCTTTGTCATCTGATTATCAATCATGTAACTAGTTAAGGGCCCCAACAGTCTCACTTCCAGCAGAATAAGGATTAAGACATGCGCTGGTTTTTGCCAATTATCGCGTTGCGGCCACCCCAACAGTCTCACTTCCAGCAGAATAAGGATTAAGACACATTGGAAAACAGCAAAGGCTTGCCTTCATAGGCCCCAACAGTCTCACTTCCAGCAGAATAAGGATTAAGACGCTGTTTCGTCAGCGGTCAGGGAGAGTTTCTTTGGGCCAACAGTCTCACTTCCAGCAGAATAAGGATTAAGACTGGACAAAACGGTGTCCCAAACGTTGGACGCAACGGCCAACAGTCTCACTTCCAGCAGAATAAGGATTAAGACATAGCGATGGGGGCCGCCATCCAGCAATCCACATAGACCAACAGTCTCACTTCCAGCAGAATAAGGATTAAGACTTGGTTTAGATTTCATCGGTCAC
>JANXVQ010000866.1 GCA_025351545.1 Spirosoma sp. | reverse complement strand
ACCACACCACGCCTTCATAGTTAATCTAATGGCCAGCTATTTTACTACTTGGATGCGCCCGACAAAGGCACGAACTGAGCCGATAGGTCTGGGGTTTTCATATCCTTATCGAAAGGGAATATGGGTCGCCTGATGCGTTTGTACGGCAACCGCGCCAGATCCTGATTGACGCCACCGGGTGTTAAGGCCATAATCCAGTCGGCTTGCATGGCGTAAAGTTCGGGTTCCAGATAGCCAATTTTCACCACTACAATGTCGGATTTCCTGGGCGCAAGACCCAAGCGGGTGAAATCTGCTTCCTTGTGATAGGGTTTGCGTTTTTGGGTAACGATAACATGAATACTTCCAACTTTTACGACCACTTCTACTTCGGCATCTTTGTCGCCCTTGACGATTGATTCTACTGTGCCCTTAAGCCGGGCCGGTGGTGAAAAACGGCCGTCTACAGCCGCTCCCGCATTGCCCTCAACATGGCCGCCAACGCCAGCCGCTATCGCTTTTTTAATCAATTCCGGACCGGGGATGGACGCGTAAATTAACGAAGGACCGTCGGCCCGTTGAAATTCCGGCCGGGCGAGTAGCTGATTGAGCGTCCAGGTCACATCGCCAGCGCCACCAGCTGTTGGGTTGTCGCCGGTATCACTGATAAAAAAGGGATGTTTTTTGCTGGCCAGGGCATTCGACAGGCATTTTTCCAACGTACCGGTAGGGGCTACAAAGTCAAACTGTGTCCGCACATTCCAGAAGTCAAGCGCCAACTTCTCAGCAGCCTGGGTCACTTTTTCCTTGTCGTCGCCGGTTACCATCACAACGGCGTGATTTCTTGGTTCATCCGCCCAGGCGTAGCCAATCCAGATGGCCGCATCGACAATGCCCGTTTGTTTGTCGGCAAGCGGTGCCACCTCATGATACAGGCTCTTGCCCGGCTCAATTCGCGTGCTCGTTTTTTCGCCCGGCAATAGAATCGGTATGGGTATCCAGGCTTTATAAGCGGGTTTTCCTTTTCCGCTTTTGATGCGCTCAAGCAGATTGACCACGGCCCGTTCCTTGGTTTGCATGGCATCTTCGTGTGGGGCCATCCTGTAGCAGGTCATCAAATCCGTATTCTGGGCCAACCGCCAGGACACATTACCATGCAAATCCATTGACGTGGAAACCAGCGTTTTATAGCCAATTACCTTTCTGATTCGGGTAATGAAATCGCCTTCCGGGTCGTCCAGCCCAACGACGCTCATAGCGCCATGTATATCAAAATACAACCCATCGTATGGACCGTATTTCTTGAGTGAATCCAGCGTCTTGTTAACCAGCGATTCATAGGCTATTCTGGTTACGGCTCCTCCGGGCAGCGATTTTCCCACTATGGCAGGGAGCCAGATTGCCTGCTTGCGCAAGGGCGAGATGGCCATCATAAACGGGTAGGCATTGAAGACTTCAGGGCCATAACGGGCGTGAAAAGCTTCCTCCTTTGTAACGGCCGGGGAAAACGTACTGGATTCTATTCCCAAACCCGCTATGGCGATACGTGGTAAAGTAGATGCTCCGGCCGTAGTGGGCGATTGGGCAAATCCCTGGCTAACGATAAAAAAACAGGCTGTAATGCCGAAGATGATATGTTTCATGCCTACAATTTAAATGATTCGACAGAGTAGGCAAGTATTTCTAACCATCCGGTCGTGAACAGCCCTATATAATGTCGACAGCACCCACATTGACGCGGCCAACGGGCTACGTTGTCCATATCAATGCAGGTGCTGTCGAAGTTAAATATTGGGAAGAATACTTTACGTGCTTACTTGGCTTGTTTTTTTGAAAATAGCAATGTTAGCTTTTGGAAAGTTTTTGCTTACTGTATAATGACAAAATCAGCGCCCCTGTTTCTCCTGCTTACCATGCTACTTTTGCGCTCTTCTATGGCGCAAACGACACAACGCATGGCCAAGGCTACGTTTTCTAATCCCTTACCTGTTCAGTTCGGTGACCCGTATATTTTGCACGCCCAGGGTGTATATTATATGTATGGCACTGGCGGAGGGGCGGAGAAAGGGTTTTCGGCTTATTCATCCAAAAACATGGTGGACTGGAAGGCAGAAGGGCAGGTTTATTTTCACGACAATAAAAATGGCTGGAGTGACCCGAAAGCAAATTGGGGCGGTGCATATTGGGCACCTGAGGTTTATGCCCTGAACGGGAAGTTTTACTTGTTCTACAGTGCGCAATGGAAGGTAAACCCTACTAAGGAAATGGAAAATTTCCGTATTGGGGTGGCCGTTGCCGATAAACCTACCGGCCCCTTTGTTGACATGACCGACAAACCAGTTTTTGATCCCGGGTATCCTATTATTGATGCGAATGTGTTTTTTGATGCCAACGGTAAAGCTTATTTATATTATTCGCGCTGCTGTTACAAACATCCGGTTGACAGTGAAGTGGCCGATTTAGCTCGACAAAAAGGGTGGTTCAAGGAGATTGAAGAAAGCTGGGTGTACGGTGTCGAACTCAAACCCGACTTTTCCGGTGTCATCGGCAATCCGGTTCTGTTGCTGCGACCACCGGTTCGACTTAGCGATAAACAGGCCGAATGGGAAAGTCGATCCGTTACGGCCCGCGAAGTAAACCGCCGATGGACGGAGGGCTCGGTTACGTTTAAAAAAGACAACACGTATTACATGATGTATTCGGCCAATAATTTCGGCGGCCTGTATTATGCCATTGGTTACGCCACGTCTAACTCACCGTTAGGCCCGTATAAAAAAGCGGCCAACAACCCGGTATTGCAGAAAAATGCCGATCAGGGGGGCTCAGTTACGGGCACGGGACACAACAGCATTGCCTACTCGCCGGATGGCAAAGAAATGTTCTGCGTCTACCACGCCAGAACGGCCAAAACCGGAGACGAACGGGTTGTCTGTCTTGACCGTATGCAGGTAAAAAATGGACGTATAACGATCCAGGG
>JANXVQ010000808.1 GCA_025351545.1 Spirosoma sp. | reverse complement strand
TTTTGTTGGTACGGTCTTGTGCATCGTTATGATAATTAAACTTATTCAGCTATTCTATCGAAATCGGTCAATTCCTTTTGCTAAAGTAGGGTTGTTGACAGTTGTGGTGGTAGTTCTGATATCCTTCGCTGGTACGGAGTTGTTAATGATTCCATTCCGAACACTTATCGTTCTTCTGGCCGTAGTGGTTATCAAGGATAAATATAAATTTTTGATACGAAAAAATAATGTACCTACTCCTGTAAAGAAAATGTCTGCCGTAAAAGTAAAGGAAATAGACTCTGTACTGGTAATGCAATCTTAGTAAATAATTTAACTTAATCCATACAGATGAAAAGCCGCATTTATTCCATACTACGTGATGTATTGAGTGCCTTGCGTGAAGAACCAAACCTGCGTAAGCTACAACGTAACGGCTTAAAAGTGGGGAAAAATTTTAAGATGATGGCGCAGTGCCGAATTGACTTTTCACACTGCTGGCATATTACCATTGGAGATAACGTAACCTTTGCACCACGCGTCCATATTCTCGCCCACGATGCTAGTACCTGGGTGCACCTTGGTTATACAAAAGTAGCTAATGTGCGTATCGGTAATAATGTATTTATAGGGGCTGGCACTATTGTACTGCCGGGTGTAGAAATTGGTGATGATTGTATTATTGGCGCGGGTAGCCTGGTTAATCGCAGTATTCCGGCGGGTCAGGTTGCCGTTGGCAGCCCTGCCCGGGTAATTATGGCTACTGTGGATTATCTGCGTAAGCAAGAGGCCAAAATGGTGGATGATAACTGCTTCGATGAATCTTATACGATCCATAGGCACGTTGACCAGAGCCAGAAAACTCAAATTCTTCAGGCCATTGAGAGTACTGGAATGGCTTTCGTAAAATAATATACCCATGTATACAACACAACCTAAGGTGTCAATTATAACGCCTTCATATAATCAGGGGCAGTTCATCGAAGACACTATTCAATCTGTGTTGAGACAGACCTATAAAAATATAGAATACATTTTGGTGGATGGCGGCTCCACTGACGATACGATGGAGGTGGTAAATCGCTATCGTGACCGAATTGATTTCGTAATTCATGAGCGGGATAACGGGCAGTCTGATGCCATTAATAAAGGTTTTCTGGCGGCAACCGGCGAACTGATGGGCTGGATTAATTCCGACGATATTTTGTACCCTGATTGCGTCGAGAAAATAGTAAACCTGTACAGGCAACATCCTGAAGGTGCAGTTTATTATGGCGAAGTGCTGCACCAGATTAATGAAACCGGGACCGTTATTGCAACTCGTCCCGTACCAATACCTAATCGTCAGTCTTTGCTCATGCACAATTACGAACTGGCGCAGCAGGGTTCATTTTATCCCGCGCATTTAGTTCGAAAGGTTGGCTACCTGAATGAAGAAATTCACTATTGTATGGATCTGGACCTGTGGCTGAAGTTATTAAACTACGGACCGATTTATGCCTGTACGGGTAAGCCAATTGCTGGCTTTCGTATTTGGGGACAGACCAAGACCAGCACCGGGGGCACCAAGTTTCTGGATAATATCCGGGAGGTGTTACTCAAACATGGGGCTTCCCCCTATTCGAAATCGGTATTGAAAACACAGTATTACACTTTTCGGGCAACGATCAAGCAAACATTACTGGCCCGATGAAAATTGTTCATATCAATTTCACTCTCGAAACGGGGGGAATAGAAACGATGCTGGTGGATATCCTCAATGAGCAATGTTCACTCGCCGAATTGCACCTTGTGCTGATCAACGATAAATATAATATTAACCTGCTGAATCGTATTGATTCCAGGGTTAAAGTCTGGCACATTAACCGGCCATCGGGTAGCCGAAATCCGCTCTATATCGCCCGACTTAACAGGCTGTTATTTCAACAGCAACCAGCTATAGTACATTGCCATAATCATCAGATTGCGAAGTTATTGTGGCAGCATATCGGACAGCGTTATCTCACCATTCATGATGTTCTTGTGCCCACTAATTACTTTAGAAAATATGATAAACTCTTCGCTATCTCCAATGTCGTGAAGCAGGATATACTGCAGCGGAGTGGTTTGGCCGCAGAGCGGATTTATAATGGTATTCAGACGGCTGACATTTCGCATAAAACAACGTATACCAGCGGTAAATTCTTTCACATTGTCCAGATCAGCCGCCTTCAACATGCTAAGAAAGGGCAGCATATTCTGCTCGAAGCTTTACATAAACTCATATATCGCGACAAACTAATACATCTACGCGTCGAATTTGTGGGGGAAGGAGAATCATTGGCATATCTCCAGCAACTTACTCGTGACTGGCAACTAACTGAGTATGTCGTGTTCTCAGGGCTGAAAACACGGGCGAGTTTGTATTGTGCCCTGAAAAACTACCACCTGCTGGTACAACCTTCCTTATATGAGGGCTTTGGACTAACAGTGGCCGAAGGCATGGCTGCTGGCGTGCCCGTTCTGGTCTCTAATATCGATGGTCCTATGGAACTGATTGATAATGAACAGTTTGGTTATTCGTTTCCGGTGGGGAATGCTGGAGAACTAGCTGAAGAAATTCGTAAACTGGTGCTTAACTACGAATCCCCATCTGTCCAAATAAAAGCTGACGATGCCCGGAAACACGTCCGGGCTAGTTTTGATGTACGTCAGACTGCCAAACAATATTTGGCTAGTTATTGACTTTAATAATTACGAGATGATAACAAGTAAGACTATTCATGAAGACGCCGATGTGTTGATACCCTGGCAAATTGCCGAGCATATATTGACTGTTGGTCCAGACCATATTAACTACCGGGGTGGGATTGGTGGCGTAATGAATGTTTATGCCCGTCATTTCTCAGTTTATAAATGCATTACTACTCATAAGACAACCACTCATAAGTGGCAGTTGCTTCCATTTTTTTTAAGAAAATACGGAAGCTTTGTCAGAACTCTACAGCAGGATAGAGCTATTAAGATTATTCATATTCAAGCGTCTTCACACGGAAGTTTTTATAGAAAACTGGTCTTATTCCTGACCGCTAAATACGGGTTTGGCAAGCAGGTTATTTACCATATGCACGGGTCGAGATTTGAAGAGTTTTACCACAAAAGTGACCCTGTCAGTAAATACCTGATTCGATTTCTAGTCGAACATTCAGACATGGTTATTGGCCTGTCTGAACACTGGCGCGACTTTTTCCGGCAAAATTTTCAGGTGCGTCGACTGGAAGTACTTGGAAATGTTATTCACCGACTCGATTCAGAAATTAGTTATTCGCCCCCGGCTACTAACGGTCTGCTGAATGTTCTGTTTTTGGGAGCCATTGGCCAGCGTAAAGGTATTTTTGATTTACTGGATGTACTGCGGGAGCATCGGGATGCCTTTGAGGGGCGGCTGTTGTTACGAATTGGGGGCAATGGAGAAACCGAACGATTACAAGATTATATCGCTGAGCATGGATTGGAAACCCTGGTGCATTTTGAAGGGTGGGTTTCGGGTGAAAAAAAGCACCAACTGTTGAGTATCAGCGATGTATATATATTGCCTTCTTACCATGAGGGGTTGCCAATTTCCATTCTGGAAGCCATGTATTATCAACTTCCTGTGATTTCAACACCTGTTGGCGGCACTGCAGAAGCCGTACAGGAGGGTGTAAATGGTTTTCTGGTTACTCCTGGCGACAAGGCTGCGCTGTATGATCGGTTAGTGAAGTTCATGGTACAGCCCGATCTGGCAAGAACAATGGGGGTCGCTTCTGGCCGGATTGTTAGTCGATACTTACCCGATACCATTTTCGCGCAATTAAGCGATATCTATAAATCCATGCTGGCGGAACCCGTCTGAATTAACCTGCTTACTATTATGCAAACACCTAAAAATTTGCTCTCGGGAACAAGCTATGTTCCGGCTTTAGATGGTTTTCGAGGGATGGCTATTGTCGTTGTTGTAATCAGTCATTATGGCTTTGGACACCTGATTCCGGGAGGGTTTGG
>JANXVQ010000802.1 GCA_025351545.1 Spirosoma sp. | reverse complement strand
CGGTTTCATGACGTAGGTTGTTTACGTTATGAAACCGATTGTAAAAACGGGTTGTTTGGTTAAGTTATTTAAGTGGCGAATAATCGGTTGGCTTCATATAGATCGACTCTACTTTGGTCGTTATAGGACCGCCTTTTTCAGATTCTTCTTTAGCCACGACCCATTTAGGATCTTTACGAAATTCGTCGAAGTGCTGCTTTCCCTCGGCTTCGCTGGGGTGAGCCAGAATGTAAATCAGTTTAGACTGAACAGCCGGATCTTTTTCTTCCGTAACCCAATAGCCAATGTGGGTCATGCCGTGTTTGCTAAATAGCTTGATCGTATGGTCGCGGAAGCGCGTCAGCAGGTTAGGTAATTTGCCGGGTGCTGGTGTGTATGTCCGTAACTCAAACGTCCGTTCGGGTGATTTCTGGCCTATTTTAATCTTGGGCGATATGTCAGACTCGGTCATGAAAATCTGATCGACGTGGTCAACCAGTTTGCCATTGGCTTCGGTTTTGGCCACAACTGCTTTCCATTCGGGATCACTACCAAAGGCTTTCCAGGAAGCATCACGCGCTTCCCGGCTGGGATAAGCCAAAATGTAAATTAATTCTTTATTGGCTGTATCGGTGGGTGTCCAGTAGCCAATATTTTCCATGCCGTGTTTTTCAAAGATTTTTGTCGTGTATTGCCGGAACCGGTCTACAATTTCGGCGTATTTACCTGGTGTGGGATGGTAAATCCTGACCTCATATAATTTGGAACTCGCCTTGGTCTGGCCCGGTGGATTAGTCATTGCAAAAGTGGCCGTGCTGAAGAGCAGGCTAAACAGGAGTAGTGAATATAGTTTGTCTGTCATAATATTGCAGAAACGTATTGGTTTAAGCGTTCTAGGGGTAGAAGTATGTATGTGTGTTTTTCTAATCTGATCATTCATTGCAAAAATACAGTTTACATCTTTTTTTTCGTATTAACCGGAACGAAACAGGCATTTTCTCTATAGTTGATTATTTCGTACTAAAGTCATAGTTAAGCCAGTTTTCTTGGTAAATAGCCAAAAAGCCTTATTTTTGTTGGTCATCCACCGTTTTATCACAACTTTATAACGTTATGCTGAGTCGCGTTGCCAATTCTGTTTACTGGATGCACCGATACATTGAGCGGGCCGAAAATTATGCCCGTTTCATGAGTGTGAACTTCAATCTGGCTCTCGATTTGCCGCCTAATGTAGATCAACAGTGGGAACCTCTGCTCATTGCAACAGCTGATCATGACCTGTTTACAAAATATTACAAGGAGCCAACGCGTGAGAATGTCATTCAGTTTATGACCTTTGATAAACGCAATCCGAACTCTATTGTCGCGTGCCTGAGTTATGCCCGTGAGAACGCCCGCACCATTCGCGAAGTCATCTCAAAGGAAATGTGGGAGCACCTGAATCAGTTTTACCTGACAGTGCGCGATACCTCACCTAAACAGCAATGGGGAGAGATTCAAACACAGAATTTTTTTACTGAAATTCGAAATAGCACACAGCTTTTTTACGGTATTATCGACGCCACCATCACCCGCAACGAAGCCTGGCATTTCGGGCGGCTGGGGCGATTTCTGGAGCGAGCCGATAAAACTTCCCGCTTTCTGGATGTGAAGTATTTCACATTGCTACCAGAAATAGACGCTGTAGGTTCTACCATCGACTTAATGATTTGGTCGGCCGTGCTAAAGTCAGTGAGCGCCTATAATATGCACCGCCAGCAGTATCGGTCGCTAACGCCATCGAGCATTGTGGAGTTTCTGATATTAGATAAAATGTTTCCGCGTGCTGTTGGCCACTGCATCCGACAGGCTGAGTTGTCGCTTTATGAAATTTCGGGCAACAACATCACTCATGGCTTCGGTAATACGGCTGAGCGGTCTCTTTCTAAACTACGTACGGAAATCGAATTTACCGAAACCGCCGATATTTTTAAAGCGGGTTTGCACCAGTACCTCGATGATTTTCAGACGCGTACCAATTCGATCGGAAGTGCTATTTTTGAGACATATTTCGATTTAAAGCCTATAGAGATGTAAGGAGGCTGTTAAATGAACGTGATTTTTGACTGATTAAACAGCCCATGTTGTTGGCTAGTTAATCAGTCAAAAATCATTCATTGCATAATTGGAAACGTGAGAGCCAAATACGGCATACCGACCCGGTTGCGAAAGCGGTTGTTATCGGCAATGACATCGCGATTATTAACGGTAGTTTCGCTCGTAAGCCATTGGTAGCCGAGTTTAACGCCAACTCGCTGGCTTATGTGAAGCCGGGCATATATTTCTGTTGACAGTGTGCCAATGTCGTTATCGCCAAGTAATCGAACATTAAAAGTACCAGGGCGTGACTTCTGAAAGGTATTGGCTCCCTGAAAATAAGCCGTGGTTGAGTCTGCTCCAGCCGTTAAATGGGGTCTGAACTGGCCATTTGAGGACTTATAGCGACCCGTTCGCGACTTGCCGAAGGTGAGTCCCAAAAGATCGGCACTTATCCCTAACTCCACCCGACCTAAATTTACCTGCGCCCGAAAACCGATGTTGAGC
>JANXVQ010000772.1 GCA_025351545.1 Spirosoma sp. | reverse complement strand
AACGGCCCGTTGATGATTATAGCCGGGGCAGGTTCGGGCAAAACCCGTGTACTAACCTACCGCATTGCCCACCTGATTGAAACCGGTATTGACCCTTTCCGCATTTTGTCGCTGACGTTTACCAACAAAGCGGCTGGTGAGATGCGTAGCCGTATCGAAAAGGTTGTCGGAACAGAGGCCCGCAATATCTGGATGGGAACATTCCACTCCGTCTTTGCCAAGATTTTACGTATCGAAGCCAAAGCCATCGGCTATACCAGCAACTTTTCAATCTACGACACAGACGACTCAAAGTCGCTGTTGCGTAGTATTATTAAAGAGATGGGTATTGATGATAAGGTATACCGTGTCAATAGTGTTTTTGGCCGAATTTCGGGAGCGAAAAACCGACTTGTCGGCCCAGACGACTACATAAACAATGCTGTCATTCAGGCTGACGACGATGCCGCCCGTATGCCCCAGATTGGGCGGATTTATAAGCAGTATACCCTTCGATGCTTTGCGGCCAATGCCATGGATTTCGACGATTTACTGTTCAACACGAACGTACTTTTCCGAGACCATTTAGATATTCTGAACAAATATCAGCATAAGTTTCAACACATAATGGTCGATGAGTTTCAGGATACCAACGTATCCCAATATCTCATTACCAGAAAGTTGGCGGCTGTTCATCAGAATATTGCCATTGTAGGCGACGATGCGCAAAGCATTTACGCCTTCCGGGGAGCCAACATCGAAAACATCCTGAACTTCCAACGCGACTATGGCAAGGAAAATGTCAAAATCGTAAAACTGGAGCAGAATTATCGTTCCACCAAAACGATTGTTCAAGCGGCCAACTCGATAATTGCCCGTAATAAAAATCAACTGGAAAAATCTGTCTTCACAGATAATGAAGACGGTCCATTAATTGATGTTATCAAAGCATCGTCGGACAATGAAGAAGGGCGGTTAGTGGCCTCAGCCATTTTTGAGACCAAGATGAACGAGTCACTGTTGAACAACGACTTCGCCATTCTGTACCGGACCAATGCTCAATCGCGGGCGTTTGAAGAAGCCCTGCGCAAAGTGAGCATCAAGTACCGTATCATTGGCGGCTTGTCTTTCTATCAGCGTAAAGAAATTAAGGATTTGATTGCGTATATGCGCTTCACGGTCAATCAACAGGACGAAGAGGCATTTAAGCGTATTATCAATTTACCCAAGCGCGGCATCGGCGACACGACCGTAGCCAAGATTAGCGTGATTGCGGCTGAAAAACAGGATTCTGTCTGGGAGATTGTCGCCGAAATCAGTAAACACGTGGCCGGTCGATCATCTATGGCTATCGAAGGCTTTGCTGATCTGATTAAGAGTTTCAAACTGCTGCTCGACCAGAAAGATGCGTTTGAAGTTGCCTCGCACATTGCCAAAGCTTCGGGTTTGCTCAAAGAATTGTACGATGACAAAACCGTTGAAGGACTGGCCCGCTACGAAAACGTACAGGAATTACTGAATGCCATTAAGGAATTCGTCGACAATCCCGATAATGACGAAAAGAGCCTGAGCGCCTTTCTCCAATCTGTCTCGCTGTTAACCACCGCCGATGAAAAAGAAGACGATGGCGACAATGACCGTGTAACAATGATGACCATCCACGCGGCTAAAGGGCTGGAATTCAAGAATGTACATATTGTTGGACTAGAGGAAGATTTGTTCCCGAGCCAGATGATGCTCGAAAGCCGTAACGATCTGGAAGAAGAAAGACGCTTGTTTTATGTAGCTATCACCCGTGCCGAAAAACGCCTGACAGTCTCCTATGCCGAAACACGTTATCACTACGGGCGGTTGAAAATGTGCGAACCAAGCCGATTTCTAATGGAAATCGACCAGAAGTACATGAAATTGTCAAAACAACGGTCGGTACCAAGCCGTCTGGATTTTGATCGGCCCGAACGGGATAAAAGCGAAAGCACATCGACTGGTTCAATGAGTTTTGTACGCTCGCTGGCGCAAAAAACGGCGCGTTCGCAGGCGCCACAGCCAACCGTTTCTCATACACCTTCGGCGGATTTTGTAGCCACCAGCACAGCCGAACTCGCGGCTGGTCAACGTGTTGAACATTCCAAGTTTGGTTTTGGCACGGTTAAAGCTGTGGAAGTGAATGGTACGGAGCGAAAAGCTACCATTGCATTTGAGCGAGCCGGAGAGAAAGTCCTGCTATTGAGTTTTGCGAAATTACGGGTAGTGGTATAAGGCGGTTAGGGCTATATACAAAACGCTTACTCTTCATCGTTCCACTATATATACCCCCAATCCCTCTTTCATAACTGTATGAATGTCAATGGTGCCATTGCCGCCAGCCTGCTTTTTCTGCTGATTTCGCTGCGAATAAACGGCCAGCCTGCTAAAGATTCGACAAGAGCCGAAAACCTTGGGAATCAGGTCAATTCGGAATACAATGAAATTAATCCGATGATTGCACCCGACGGCAAGACGCTCTATTTTGCCCGCATTAGCCATCCAAATAATACGCACGGCGCAAAAGGCAGTCAGGATATTTGGTACGCTGATCTTGATGCCGCCAGCGGCAAATGGGGGCCTGCCCGGCGTATGGGTTTTCCGCTTAATAAAGACGAATACAATTGCGCCTATAGTATCACGCCCGATGGCAATACCATGCTTATAAAGGGGCAATACGCAAACGGAAACTACGAAACGCGCGGCTTTTCGCTCAGCAAGAAAACTGCCAGTGGCTGGTCGCCCCCGCAAAAAATGGACATTCCCAGTTATGTCAGCATGAGCAAGGGGCAGTTCGACTGTGGCTTTATGTCGGCCGATGGGAAGGTGTTGCTGATGGCATTCAGTGAAAAGAAAAATAGCAAAGATGATGACCTGTATGTCAGTTTTCGGCAAAAAGATGGGTCGTGGACTAAGCCGGTGGAGCTTGGATCGGAAATAAATACCAAGTTTACGGAAACAACACCTTTTCTGGCTCCTGATGGCGCTACGCTGTATTTTTCAAGCAACCGGGAAGGCGGTTTAGGTAGTAATGATATCTATGTTTGCAAACGGGTAGACAAAACATGGAAGCACTGGTCGAAGCCCGTTAACCTCGGACCTAAAGTCAATACAGATGGCTACGATGCCTATTATACTCTGGCCGCATCGGGCGATTACGCGTATCTGACAACCTTCAAGAACACGCTCGGAAAAGGCGACATTGTTCGCGTTAAACTTGGTGACGAGCGCCCGGATAACCAGCCGGGTAAATTGGGCGGAGGGGGCGATGATGTTGCGAATAAGCCCGATGCAACGCGTCCTGATCCTGTTGCGCTTATCAGCGGCAAAGTAATTGACCAGGTTACAGGCAAACCCATCGAAGCCCGAATTATTTACCAGACCCTGCCCGATGGCGCCGAAGCAGGCGAAGCTACGTCAGACCCAATTACAGGTGAATACAAAATTGTGTTACCCTATGGACAGAAATACACAATGCGGGCTATTGCTAAAGATTTCATTGCAGAGGGAGACAACATTGATTTGACTCAGCCTAAAGCTTTTCAGGAAATTAA